>NZ_CAMMHD010000006.1:0-143372 GCF_946496565.1 uncultured Barnesiella sp. | reverse complement strand
TGGCGGAATTTCTCCGCGTATCAGCCTTTGAGACGACGATAACGGCCAGGCACTCGACCGAAGAGACTGCCGTCATACGCAGCCTTACGGGTATGGCGAACAACCTGAACCAGCTGACCCGGCTGTCCCATCAGGCCGGATTCCACCGTACCCAAAGGACGGTGACAGAACTCCTGCAGAAACTCAAGGAGATTATAGTCCGGTACAGGCACGGAGAAAGGAGGCCGTCATGATTGGCAAGATCAAGAAAGGGAAATCCTTCGGCGGCTGTATCCGTTACGTGATGGGCAAAGACAACGCAAAAATCATTGACTCAGATGGTGTATTGCTGGGAAATATCCGGGAAATAACGGCCAGTTTCAACTACCAGCGTGAGATTAATCCGAAGATAAAACAGCCAGTCGGGCATATCGCATTGAGCTTCAAGCCGGAGGACAAGGCACTGCTGACGGATGAATTTATGGCTAAAATAGCCCGGGAATACATGGAACTGATGGGGATAAGGAACACCCAGTTCATCTTGGTAAGACACCATAACACGGACAATCCGCACTGTCACCTGGTCTACAACCGCATCGGGTATGACGGCAAGGTAATCTCTTTCCAGAGCGATTACAAGCGCAATGAAATTGCCACAAAACTGCTTAAGGACAGGTACGGGTTGACATACGCCGAGGGAAAGGGCAAGACTAACGTGGAGAAACTCCATGCTTCGGAACGTGTAAAATACGAAATCTTCAATGCTGTCAAGGCAGCTTTGAGGTATTCCAGAACATGGAAAGAGTTCAACGATTATCTGCTTCGCCGGGGCATCAGGCTGGAATTTGTAAAGCGTACCCGGGAGATAAAAAGGCCGGAGGACATACAGGGAATCCGGTTCACCAAGGACGGGCAGACCTTCAAGGCTTCACAGATCAGCCGGGAGTTCAGCTTTGCCAGACTGAATGCCCGGCTGGGCTGGAAGACTTCGGAATCCCAACAGGAATCCGAACGTAAGGTGCAGCAAAGGATACCGGACGGAGGCCATCTTCTCGAAAGTACGGGACCGGGACTGTTCAGCCCGACAAGCAGCACCGCTCCCGAAGAGCCGTTATCTCAGGAAGAACTCTTGCGCAGACGCAGGAAAAAGAGACAAAAAAGGAAAGGTTTCGGATTGTAGTCCGTCCTTTCCCATTCAAATTATTCATGAACATTAAAATTGCAGGAATATGAAAATGGAAGAATGTATCGAGAGCATCTTCGGATGCCTGGAAAGAATCGAGAACAAAATCAACGGGTTGTCCGTCCCCTTGCCGAAAGACAACAGCCCGATAGTTAATAATACACAGGATGAGTCCGTGCTGAATGAAGTCCGGAATGGTCATGAGACATTCCGCAAATTGTTGGCTCGCATATACGAAGGTCTTGTCGCCATCAAGAACGATATGGTTTCCATGGACAGGAAAAACTCGTCTCAGGAAAAACTTGGACAGGTCTTGTCGGAAATGCGTAATGAACAGCGGCAGAACCAGGAGAAAGTGGAAATCCTGTTTTGTGAGACCAATGACACAATCAGAAAGAATGCCGTTAAGACAAGCAACATCAACCATCATTTCAGCCTGAGCTTGGAATCCCCGTACATCCTAGGGAACTTTTCCGTGATGTTTGCGGCAGTCGTGGCCCTGTCCGTGGCTCTCTATTTTTCGACGAGAACAGATAACGAGCAGGCTGATAATGATCTGAAGTACCGTTATGTCAAGATGAAAGGAGAGGCTACTCCCGAACAGCTTGTAGACCTTGAAAACCTCTTTGGACCGAACCGGAACAACGAACGGATAAAACAGATGCGTGAGGACGTGGAAGCCTACGAGGAAGCGGTACGGAGACAGGCCACCTTGACTGAGCAGGCACGACTGAAAGAACAGGCAGCAAGAGAACTGGACAGCAAGGCAAAGTCCATCAAGGACAAGTCTATTACGGACGAACCTGAAAAGTAAGCCCATGGCCAGTGTCAAAGTGAAATTCAGACCTTCCACCATAGAGGGAAAGGAAGGTACCATCTATTATCAGATTATCCAGAACCGTGTAATCCGTCAGTTAAAGACGGATTACCGGATATTTACGGACGAATGGAACGAAGCTGGGAACTGTATCATTGTCAGTAGTTCAGAACGAAGCAATCTGCTTCTTTCCTTGCAGGAACGCATGGAATGGGACCTGAAACGGATGGACATGATTATCCGCCAACTGGATAACCGGAAAAGTACATATACAGCGAATGATATTATAGTTGCCTTTCAAAACAGAGTGGATGAACAGTCATTTTTTAATTTTATGCAGGGCATCATAGCCCGTCTAAAACAGATGGGCAAGATACGCACAGCCGAAAATTATTCCTGTACTCTGAAAAGTTTCATGCAATTCAGAGGGGACAGGGATGTTCTGCTGTCTGAAATCGATTCGGACCTGATGCAGCTATATGAGGCCTACCTTCATAAAAAAGGTGCCGTACGGAATACCAGTTCATTCTATATGCGTATCCTTCGGGCGGTATATAACCGTGCTTTGGAAAAGGCACTGATGGAACAGCGCAATCCCTTCAGGCATGTCTATACGGGAGTGGACAAAACCGTCAAGCGTGCCGTTCCCTTATCTGCCATCAAGCGTATGAAGAATCTGGACCTGTCCTTACAGCCTAATCTGGAATTTGCAAGGGACATGTTCCTGTTCAGCTTCTATACCCGTGGCATGTCGTTCATAGATATGGCTCACCTGAAAAAGAAAGATCTTCAGAACGGATTTTTATCGTATCGCAGACGAAAGACCGGGCAGCAGCTGGTTATCAGGTGGGAAAAATGTATGCAGGAGATTGTCGGCAAATACCCGGAAGACAGTCTCAGTCCTTATCTTTTGCCGGTATTGAAATATCCTTTTAAGGATACGCACAAACATTACAGGAATGTAATGTCCGGAATAAACCGGAACCTGAAAGAAATAGCCAGACTGGCCGATATCTCCGTTTCTCTTAGCATGTACTGTGCCCGTCATTCATGGGCAAGCGCAGCCAAAGGCAAGAATATTCCGATTTCGGTTATCAGTGAAGGAATGGGACATGATTCTGAGGCGACCACACAAATTTATCTGGCCTCATTGGATAATTCCGTAGTGGACAAAGCCAACGCACAAATTCTGAAAAGTCTGTAGGATTGGAGAACGTTTAGCAAAAGCATTCATTTCTTAGACAGAGGGACTCACTCTTGCGCAAAGTTATACATTTTATTGAAAATCCTGCAATTCCGGCCGTTGGATTTTCATTCGGAAATCATTGAATTTCAACTGTTGTTTAGCAATCCTACATATAATTCATCAGCAAATCAGCCTTATAGCCTGAAATCTCCCTCTGTCTAAGAAAGACGCAGACACCGGGACTTTCTCATCCCCTTTACGCACAGAAAGAAGATGGAGAAAACGACCGGAGAAGCCGACATACAGGAGAACAGACTGAAAGAACTTTCACCCGACTTACTGAATACCTTGCTCAAAGATCATACAACGAGCAAGGAAGGAAAACAGTGTAACATATTCTGGGCTACTTCCGATTATGAACCGCTCGGCAGAGGTTATGAATACGGGTCACAGATTCTCCCAGAGTTGATAACCGGAGAGAACGGGCATGTGGTCATGCCCCGTGTCCTGAAACACAGGGATACCCAAAGCATACGTTCCCGGGAAATGGCGGAGGTATTTACTCCGTCCTGGATATGTAATGCCCAGAACAACCTTATCGATGAAGCGTGGTTTGGTAGAAAGGATGTATTCAACCATGAAGTGACCTCTAAAGACGGTACACATTCATGGGAAATCAATCCTGATAAGATTGCTTTTCCTGAAGGCAGGACATGGAAAGACTATGTACGGGAAAACCGGCTGGAAATCACCTGTGGAGAAGCTCCTTATCTGGTAAGCAGGTATGATACGACTACCGGAACATTCATTCCTGTGGAGAAACGTATCGGCCTGCTTGACCGTAAGCTCCGTATTGTCAGTGAAAATACCACGACAACACGTGAATGGCTGGAGGCAGCCAAGGATGCTTACAGAAGCATCTATGCCTATGAATGGCAGGGCGACAGTCTTCTTCTTGCCCGTGAAGCACTTCTCTTATCCTTCATCGAATATTACCGGAACAAGTTCGGTAAAGATCCGCAAATTAAATCCATCAACCATATAGCCTATATCATCTCTTGGAATGTATGGCAGATGGACGGACTGAAAGGTGTTGTTCCGGACAGTTGCGGAGAACGTGTGCGGACGGAACCGAGCCTGTTCGGTACGATTGAAAGACGGGAACCGTGCGAGGGCTGTCTGAAAAATGACCTGACCAAGCACAACGGAATTTACTGCATTATCAAGGACTGGCGGGCTACAGACAAGGCAACAGGCAAAAAGGGGAAACGAATCCGATTTATCGACCTCATAAATGAAGAAGCATGAGATTCACATCGTCCCTGAAACTAAAACTGATCTATGTGTTCCGTATCAATGATACGGCGCACCGTGGATGCCTGAAGATTGGCGAGGCAACCTGTGAGGATGAAAACGTGTTCGGTCTGTCTCCTAACAGCAAGGCGCTCAATGAAGCAGCAAGAAAGCGTATTAACCAGTACACACAGACGGCAGGCATCGCATACGATCTGCTATATACGGAACTGACCGTTTACAACCGTAGCGGACTTCGTTCGTTCAACGACAAGGAGGTACACAATGTTCTGGAACGCTCCGGTATCAAAAAGAAAGTCTTCGATACAGTCAACAAGGCCAATGAATGGTTCATCACCGATCTGGAAACAGTCAAGCGTGCCATTACGGCTGTCAAGGAAGGGCGGAGTTCCCTTTCATCAGCGGAAGTTACCCGTGAATATTCCCCGATTGTATTCCGGCCGGAACAGCAGGAAGCCATCAACAAGACCAAGAAGCAGTTTAAGAAAGGCAACCAGATGCTCTGGAACGCAAAGATGCGTTTCGGAAAGACACTTTCTGCCCTACAGGTTGTCAAGGACATGGAGTTTCAGCGTACTCTGATTCTGACTCATCGTCCTGTGGTGGATGCCGGATGGTTTGAGGATTTCGGTAAGATATTTTACGACCGCAAGGATTTTGCATACGGTTCCAAGAATAACGGGGAAAGTTTTGGCAGTCTTGAATGGCGGGCAGAAAGCCACGGATTGCATTATGTCTATTTTGCATCCATGCAGGATTTGCGTGGCTCTGAACTTGTGGGTGGCAACTTCGACAAAAACAACGAAGTGTTTGCTACCGATTGGGACCTGATTATCGTGGATGAAGCGCACGAAGGCACCCAGACCGAACTGGGTAAAGCGGTTATGGGAGAGCTGGTCAAGGAACAGACCAAAGTATTGCGCCTGTCAGGTACTCCATTCAATCTGCTGGATGATTTCAAGGAGGATGAAATCTATACATGGGACTATGTGATGGAACAGCGGGCCAAGGTGAGCTGGGACGAACTCCATTTTGGCGATCCCAATCCGTATGCCTCACTGCCTACACTCAATATCTTTACCTACGATTTGGGACGGCTGCTTCATGAATTTGTAGATGAAGATGTCGCCTTTAACTTCAGGGAATTTTTCCGGGTCAATGAATCCGGCAGTTTCTGTCATGAAAAAGATGTGCGGGCTTTTCTGAATCTTCTTACCAAGGAGGACAAGGACAGCCTTTATCCATATGCCAACGAGGAATATCGGAATATTTTCCGCCATACACTCTGGATGGTGCCCGGCGTGAAGGAAGCAAGGGCATTGAGTGCCATGCTCCAGACACATCCGGTGTTCCAGCATTTCAAGGTGGTCAATGTAGCCGGTGACGGTGATCAGGACGAAGAAAGCCGTGATGCCCTGGAAGCCGTGGAACAGGCTATCGGAAAAGATCCGGATGCTACACGGACCATTACCCTCTCTTGTGGACGGCTGACGACCGGAGTAAGTGTAAAGGCATGGACTGCCGTATTCATGCTGTCCGGTTCCTATAATACAGCCGCATCCAGTTATATGCAGACCATCTTCCGCGTACAGAGACCGGCCACCATCAATGGACGGATGAAGGAGCAGTGCTACGTTTTTGATTTTGCCCCTGACCGTACCCTGAAAGTGATTGCTGAAACAGTCCAAATATCGTCCAAAGCCGGAAAAACTTCACAAAGCGACCGTAAGGCTATGGGTGAGTTTATCAATTTCTGTCCCATCATATCCATTGATGGCTCACAGATGAACCGCTTTGATGTACCCCGTATGTTGGAACAGTTGAAACGGGTATATGTGGAACGTGTCGTCCGTAACGGGTTTGAGGACAACAGCCTGTATAATGATGAACTGATGAAGCTGGATGATCTGGAACTACAGGAGTTCGATGCCCTGAAAAAGATCATCGGCCAGACCAAAGCCATGCCTAAAACCAACCAGGTGGACATCAACAGTCAAGGCCTGAATAATGAGGAATACGAGGAAAAGGAGAATCTGGAGAAGAAACCCAAGAAGGAACTTACGGAGGAAGAACGGAAACGGCTGGAAGAACTGAAAATGAAAACCAAGAACAGAGAAGCGGCCATTTCCATACTCCGTGGCATATCCATCCGTATGCCCCTGTTGATTTATGGTGCGGAACTGAGTGATGAGAATCAGGAAATCACGATTGATAATTTTTCCTCACTCATTGACACGCAGTCATGGGAAGAGTTCATGCCAAAGGGAGTGACCAAGCAGAAATTCAACAGCTTCAAAAAATACTATGACCCGGAAATATTCTGTGCTGCCGGAAAACGAATCCGTGCGTTGGCCCGTGCCGCGGACAAACTGAGTATAGAGGAACGAATCGAACGGATTACGGACATCTTCAGTACTTTCCGTAATCCGGATAAGGAAACGGTGCTTACTCCGTGGCGCGTGGTAAACATGCACCTTGGCGATTGTATAGGAGGATATAACTTCTATGACACAGAGTATCAGAATGTAATTTCTGAACCACGGTTTATAGATAAAGGAGAAGTTACCGCAGAAGTATTCTCCCCTGAATCCCGTATTTTGGAAATCAATTCCAAATCCGGACTTTATCCGCTTTATATGGCATATGGCATTTACCGGGCAAGGGTAAAGGCTTCTTTGTTCGCTGTAGAAACAGTAGAAGAGCAGCAGGCTGTATGGGACAAGGTCATAGCTGAGAACATCTTTGTTATCTGTAAAACTCCAATGGCGAAGAGTATTACCAAACGTACACTTGTCGGGTTTCGTAAAGCTAAAGTAAATACAAGATATTTTGAAGATTTAATCAACCAGATCAAGAACAAGCCTGAAAACTTTATTGCCAAAGTTGCCAAAGGCCGCTCTTACTGGAAGGCCATAGATAATGATAATATGAAGTTTAATGCAATAGTGGGGAATCCACCATATCAGGTTATGGATGGAGGGGCTGGAGTAAGTGCAAAACCTGTTTATAACTTATTTGTTGAAATAGCTAAACATATAAATCCAACATATATTTCCATGATTATGCCTTCTAGATGGTTTGCAGGAGGTAAAGGATTAGACTCATTTAGGGCAAATATGTTGTCTGATAAACGAATTCGTTATATTTTCGATTATATAAATGCAAAGGATTGTTTCCCAACTTCAAGTATTGGTGGAGGAGTAAATTATATTTTATGGGATGCTAACTATCATGGGGATTGTTCGATTACGACTGTCCAAGGATTTTTACGTGACACTGTATCACGCCCATTAGATCAGTTTACAGTATTCATTCGTTATAATCCTGCGATCCATATAATTCAGAAATGTCAATCAAACAAGACCTTTGCTTCAATAGTAAGCACACGTAATCCATTTGGCTTATCATCAAATATTAGAGGCAATAAATCTGGATATCTTCGTTTAATATCAAGCGAAGGTGTATCATGGCTTCCTAAAACTGCTGTTTCAGCTTCAAATCAACTACTTTCTAAATACAAAATTCTTATGAGCAAAGTAACAGCTGAACATGCCGGTGAACCTGATAAAAACGGCCAATTCAGAATCGTTTCAAGGACAGAAATTATAGGGCCAAATGATGTTTGTACAGATTCCTATTTGATTATTGGTGCTTCGGAAGATAAGTCTATTGTTGAAAATGAATATAAATATATTCAAACTCGTTTTGCTAGGTTTTTATTAATGCTAGCAGTATCTTCTATAAATCTTTCTTCTGATAAGTTCCAGTTCATTCCATTGCAAAATTTTACGGAAAGATCTGATATTGATTGGAATAAGAACCTTTCTGATATAGACAAACAGTTGTATATCAAGTATAATTTATCAACAGAGGAAATAGCTTTTATAGAAAAAATGATAAAAGTATATGACTAATGATTATAATATAAAATATACCAATGGATAATAAATGTTTTTCAATTTTATATTATCCATTGGCTATAAGAATATATAAGTCTTATTCCCTATTTAAAAACATACCTTTTATCCGTCTTAATATTAAAGTGAGTATAGGTGTCTTATTTTTAACTACCCCGGCTCTTCTTGACTTTCAGTAGGTACAGACTCAAGTGATATACCTATTGCTTGATTGGGTATACGTGGTAAAGCTTGGCGTTGCAAATATAATGCATACCTTTCTGTTATATGTCGTATAAATGGAGGTAAGATACGACCTATTTTATATTTCTCCACGTCTTTATACTTTTTGACAATTAATTCTTGAAACTTAAATGCATAAAACTTATTTTTCATGAGAGGACCTATAATAGCCTCATTATTATGCTCCTTAAAATTTCCATACTTAGGATCAAATAAACCTTTCGCTTGAGCATTTGTTAATGCAGTACCTTTTATTAAGTACACTTTATTAACGTCAGGACATTCAATACAATTGTCTTTTTTGCATGAATCACATTGAGGTTCTTTTCGTCCTATACAATCACATGTAGGGCGGATATTTAAATAATATTTTTTGTCTTCTAATTGGTATATATCACCTGTTATAGAAGATTCTTTATTAGGACTTGAATCTAGACGTTGAACTTGGAGAATGTCTAAAATCTCTTCCTGAGTGGGTTGCACATCCCCCACTTTGAGTAATTGTGCTTGCTCAATAGATAAAGGTTGCATTCTTCCAAAAATATTCTGTGTCAAAACATCTAGTAGTTCATCATTAGGATTAACTGAATCTGTATTTGCCGTTTGCCATATTACTAATGGCCAATATTTTGAGTTTGCTAATTGTTTGAATGTATGTGCTTTAGCTCTCTCAATAGCATTATCCCATATTTTTAGTACATATATAGAAGGCATATTATCTATCCAATTATTTATAACCTCCATTA
Source organism: uncultured Barnesiella sp. (assembly GCF_946496565.1). Lineage (NCBI taxonomy): Bacteria > Pseudomonadati > Bacteroidota > Bacteroidia > Bacteroidales > Barnesiellaceae > Barnesiella > uncultured Barnesiella sp. The sequence goes on along the minus strand of NZ_CAMMHD010000006.1, from coordinate 134,008 downwards.
CTTTTACATTTCCATCATTCGTAATGTCTGATTTGTTTTTGATAAAAATGGGGAGGTTATCTTTTTCTATATCTATTTTATTTCTCTTCAATTCAGACTTTATAGTATTTGATTTATTGCTAAATATAAAAATAGGAACATAGCATACCTCTAAAATTTCTTGAATAAATGTAATAAGTTCCACTTTAGCTTGCTTTTGAGCTTCTTGCATACCTTGAATAGGAAAACCAGATTCATCTTCGGTTGTCACCAGTTCCCAATCTAACAAAATAAAGCTTAATTTACGTAAATTAACAGCGTTGAGTTTAGGTACAGAATCGTATTTTACCAAAGGGTAACCACGCCCTTCAAAATGTTTAACTATTTGGACAATTCTATCACTATTACCCTCACTAAAAACATGATCATCAACAACCATGCCTATTCCTGAAAAAAGCTCATCAATATTCATTGTGTTCTTGTTTAATAAAGTTAACCACAAAGTTTGCGCCGCAAAGAATTATATCTGATTGAACTTCTGCTAATTCAATAGAATAATCATTACGTTCCATTAATTTACGAGAAATATACAGACCTAACCCACGTCCCTCTTGACCTTTACCGGAGTAAAATGCATCAAAAATATAAGGTTTATCTTCTTCTCTAATACCAGGACCATTGTCAGAAAAAATTAATTTACAATTATCCCCATCTAAAGTAACAATAATCTTTTTATTATCTTTTTCTTCAAGCCAATAAACAGCATTGTCCAAAAGATTTATCAATAATTGCAAGAGATCCGCATCTGTACATTTTGCCACTAAAGGAGATCCAACAATATTTATTCTATATTCAATCTTATGTTCAGCTAAAGTTCTTTTATATATGGTTATAACTTTATCTAAAATATCTTTAACCCTTATTTGACGACGTCTTTGTTTAGATGAAGTGAATAACATCTGTAAATCTTTCATCTGATTTTGGATGTATGAAAAAATACCATAAAGCTTTTGAAGTTCCGATGTTAAAAGAGAGTGGTCAAAATTTGAATGTAAAGAATCCTCGTATAAGGATCTTAATTCATCAATTCCCTTGTTTAACATCATCATAATATCATGACTCGCTGTTTCTACCGAAATACCAACAGCTGCTAAAGATTCCGTACGTTCAACTCTGCAACTTAAATATTTATTCTCAGATTTATAAGCATTCTCTAACTGAGTTAATAGAGACAACGCATGCTTGTCATCCTTCAGTTGATTACGAAGATTAGATATTTCTTTACTTACCGCATCTTTACGTATCTTATCAAGTTGTGATTTTTTTTCTTTATCTGCTAAATATGCAGCATAAGCTCCATTACGTATGTATGATAAGAAGCTTTGTATTATACAAATAAAATCGGTGGTATAATTCCCCTCCTCAATAAGTCCCTCTCGATTCGTTTTATCTTTCAGATGAGGATTGCCAAATTTAGTTATCTTAATCCTTCCTACTATTTGGTCATTACTTAAAAAATCTCCTGCTCTAACTGTACCACGACGCACCTCTATTTGCAACCAATCATCGTCTGGATCACCATAGGGAAGAACACGTATATTATCGCGTAGTAAATAAATTCTATGCTCTTTGATAATAGACTTTGCTTCCTTAGGCAAGTAATATTTAGATGACTCATCTTTTGAATTTAAATCAAAAACATAAAAGTCAAACTCAAAGTCACCAAAATCACTAACTTCACGAAAAGCCTTAGTTACCTTATTTTGGAAATGATTTCTAAAAACACTCATACCTCTAAGTCCATCTTCTTTTATACTCACAGACTTAGTGTGGCCATTTTGCTTATATGTAAACAATCCAGTTTTCGAGGAATAATAACCATTTGTTATTTGTAATACACTTTGAGTTTCAATTAAATTACGCAATGTAATATCATTAGATTTCTCTTCTTGAGTCCATGGATTATTATTTATATATAATCCAATTGTGAAATTATTCTGTATCTCATTGGGGCTAATAACCTCATTAAATAAATCTCCAAACCTCAAAAAACTATCTTTGATTGGTTTAAGCTTTGCCAAAGACCATGAACCGGACAGATTTGATATCTCAATACGAGTTCCATGAATGTTCTCACGTTTATCGAATTTTAAATTATTTATGGTAACATCATGCTCTTCAAATACATTAGGAGATTGATTTTCTAATTTAAAATTTAATTCGTCTAAATAGAGTCCTTCATTACCGTCTTTAGCACCATCTATAAAATCACTATCATATGAGTTTAAATCAAAACACAAAGTATATTCTTTACTACTCTCGGATTCTCCTTTTGAATTTAAGATCCAGTTGGCGGGTCTTGTTGTTAAATTAATTGTTCTGCCTAATTTTAGCATGGCATATCTGCCGATACCTTTCTCACCCTGAATAATACGGTTATATTTAGGAGTTCTCCGTTCAGAACCATCTTTAGAGAATTTATTAGGAGTAGCCGGACTCATCCAAGATTTTTCTATTATTTCTGCTGTCATGCCACATCCATTATCTTCAATAATAATTCGAGATTCTGGAGTGATATTTAAAGACTCCGTGAATCCATCAAAAGAAATTTTAACCCAGTCAGCATCTGCATCATAGGCATTCTTTATCAATTCAATAACTGCTATCTGCTCATTCTTAATTAGTTGATCACCCAACATAGTTAGCAATCGAGCGAATGGTCTTATTGTTAAATTCTTAGCCATATTAATTACATTTTCTAGCAAAAATGACGAACTCTTCTGAATAAACTTTCCTACAGCAGCCTTTAACACTGGCAAACTTCCCATTAGTATCTCTATATGGAGTAAGTATTTTATTAGATATTTTACGTCTATCTACTTCTATGTTTACCATTCCTTCAGCTAACAAACATTCAGTCAGATGTTTTGCATTATCAATTTTTACTCCTTTATATTCTGTATTACCTATAACAAAAAGGCAGGCACCTCCGGGATTTAACATTTCAACAACTTTATGGACGGTTGACTGCATGTCTATGTAATATTGCGCAATAGAACGTGTCTTCCTTTTATCTATTGAATACATCTTAAATACGATATCTTGGCCCACATTATTTAGTTTTTTCAGGTTTTTATCGAACTCTTCTGAATGATATAAACTTCCTATTGTGCCTTCACGAAGTAATCTGAAATCATCAGTATATTCAAGCCAAAGCGTTGATAATTGATGTAAATCAGCATATTCATATGAAGTTACATATGGAGGACTAGTCACAATTAAGTCAACAAATGGTTTATCAATATTAACGTCTAGAATATTAACTCTTTTAATATCTGCCTTCCCGTATTTTTCATTTATATTTTCCATATTTGCCTTTCGCATCATATTTACTTGATATATATATGAAGAAAGGACATCCTTAGGCTGTTTCTTTGGGTCAATTTGTGGCTTAATTGATTTTGTAAGCCATCGAGAACAAGATTTTAATATATTAGAAAAAGCACACAGAAAGAATTTGCGATATAATTCATCGTCCACAACCAAATATATTGAAGATCGAAGTTTTAAGAGATTATCTATATGCTCTTCGTCGAACCAATATTGTATTCGTTCATTGGAATAAATGCGATTAGTTTTATCTACATTACAAGTGTTGTAAGCAGCAATTATTCTGTCAAAAAAATCTTGCAATTGTTCATCTTGATATACATTGCTTTTGGTTTCTGCTATTAATGTAGCTACAGGATTTATATCACATCCCCAAAAGTATTTACCGCTTCTTACCGTTTCAAATGCGACAGTACCACACCCACAAAATATGTCAGCTACGGTCTTAACAGATATGTTGTTTTCCTCAGCTTTATGAATAGCTTTTGTTGTTATAAATGCAGGAAATTTAGCAGGATATGCATGGATATTATGCATACGCCTTTCCCGTTCGGCTGGCATATTCCATTCTTCCTGTATATCTATCGTATCAAAATTAAGTGTACGATAATTATCAATTGTGACATTCATGACAAATCTTTATATTATTCCTTAGCAATATTAACGCAATCAAGCGTGCGTATACAATACACCCAAATATAAACAAAGATAGAAAAAATCCTTCATTCCACAATGTTTGTTTGACTCAAATAATAAGATTGCATAAAAAATAACTCTTTAATGTGCTATTGTAGGTTGAAAATCATTATCTTTATATGTAATATTTTAAACTATCTATAGATGAAGGATATATTGATTTACCTTACCTAATAATGGGCAAAGTAAATTGCAAAATATCTTCTTGCGACAAAAGCTTGGTCATGGTAATTTTTAGTAATTAAAATAGTTGCATATATAATTATGAATCCATCTGAAAATTTAGTAAAAAACAGAAATGATCTTTCACCCTATCTCTTTCATTTTACAAAAGGGGAAGATGCGTATGATAAATTGACAAATATTTTGGATCAATTAAAATTAACTTCTAGCACTCATAATTATATTTGTTTTACAGAGACTCCAATAACGCACTTTAGAGAAAATCTTTTATATATGAATAGTTTCTATAATCCTATGTTGTCTTTTTACGGTATAGGTTTTAGAAGAGATTTGTTAATTAAAGACTTTGGAGCCAAATCTGTAATTTATGGTGATAAAATGGACGAAGTAAACCTTAAGAAAATAGATATGGATTGGAGATTTGAGGAACTAAATGTTTTGACCCATGATTTCACTTGGTTGAGAGAATGGAGAATAAGACATGAATTTGATTTTTCCTCAATATCACCAGAAGATATAATTATAATAGCTAAAACAGACGATGAAGTAAAGAACTTATGCTCTCTGCAGGAACTTGAAGATATAGATTATGAATATGAGCCCGAAATAGGAGAATGTACAATATGGCCTATGTTTTCAAATATAAGAGGGTGGAAAGGTATATCTATTGAGCATGTAGAGAAATTAGCTTCAGATAAAGAAGTTGATAGTTATTCCAAATCGTTAAAGATTGGTGATTATTTGTAAAAATCGGAATATTATTTAACATGTATATTCTGCAATATTCTCCACTTTAATTGAAGTTTCCCTATTAGGTGGAGCAAAAACACAAGTCATTTGCTTGTATTTCAAAATAAAGCGTTACCTTTGTAGAGTGATAGGAAATCGACTCCGCAAGACACCGCAAAATATTGCAAGAATCAGGTGGAGCAATAGCGGGAGATTACTTCTTTAGCTAAAAGATACATCGAAGATATTCAGCTACTTATCGTTAGATTACGATTCCTGGTGGCACCACCGAAAACCGAGATAGCAATATTTGCTGTTTCGGTTTTTTCGTTTCTACCTTCCCCTCTCATAGGATACCGGCCTACTCTTCTGCATTTCGTCAAGGGCGAGACGACCCATAACCATACAGCCGTAATTCACAAACCAAGGATACTTTCCCGGCCGATACCGTGCTGGGCCATAGTCTCGTGCATAGGCATAAAAAACTCCCGAGGCAACGGAAGGGTTGCTCCGGGAGTTGAGATTCTTATTTCACTAAAACACACTATTCTTCTGCGTCGATCAGAGCGAGGCGGGCATACATCTCGGCCATGGCAAACTGGGTGAGGAGCCACTTCGATTCGTTGCGGGTCTGCCCGGTCCAGTCGTCGTTGAAGAGGCCGTTCTCTTCGCGCATGCCGTTGGTCCAGGCCTGGTCCAGATTCTCCTGTATGGCATCGATGTAACGACGGTCGTAATCGATGCCGTACAGCTCGATAAAGCCCCGCACCATGATGGCCGTGAACCAGACGTTGCCGGGGGTGAACACGCGGTACCGACGCCCGGGTTGCGACGGGGCGGCAAAGAAGTGTTCGTAGCAGGCGGCTGCCAGTCGCCGGGCTTCGCGCAAATAGTGCTCCTCGCCCGTGAGGCGGTAGAGAAGGGCCGAGGCCTGCATCATCTGCCCGCTGTTGTAGGCAAACTTGGCCCGGCCTATGGTGCCGTCGAGGCTCTTGTTGTCGAAGTAGAGGCCGTCGGTGGGGTCTTGCAGGTTGGTGCGGGTCCACTCATAGAGGCGCACGGCGGTGCGCAGGTAGCTGCTGTCGCCGGTAACGAGGTAGAGCTTGGCGGCATAGACCGAACCCGGGGCATTGGAACAGGTGTTTTTCCCGTTCTTCTTCTGTTCGCACCAGTATATGCCGTAGCCCAGCTGGTTGTCGATACCGCTCTCGATAAAGCGCCACACGAGTTTTGCCTGCTCCAGGTATCGGGGGTCACGAGTGAGTCGATAGAGGTCGGTAAAGTCGAGACCTATCCAGATGTTGTCGTCGTAGAAGCGGTCGGAGGCGGGGGCCGTATTCAGATAAGAGGAGTAGGCGGCTGGTGTGCGCACCGAGTCGAAATACATTTCCAGTCCGGGACGGACTTGCTGCTCCAGCACCTGCCCGAAACGGGGGTCGAGACGGGCATCCCAAATGGCTGCCACGGCCGAGAGGCTGCCCGAGAAGGGCCACAGGTAGGAGTAGCGTTTCTGCTGGTCGGCCTGCTCTTCGTTCGAGAGGTAGGTCACTTTCAGTTGGTCGTCAAAGGGGTAGGTCTCCCGAAAGAGGGGGAGACGTTCGTCGCCATAGCATTCCATCACGGCATCGAACGTGGCGACGGCCCGATTGTAGTTGTCGCTCCCGGCCTGGCACACCGCAGGTGCGAGACTTACGGTGGCAAGGACCAGGCAGCGAGCTATCATGAGACATGTTTTCTTCATACGATTTACAGTTTGTCGGCGGTTTTCACCCCAAGAGGTCTCGGGCATTCCCGATTTTCCGCACTAAAAAACAAGCAAAAAAATACCGAGCCGGGGAGGTCGGCTCCCCGACTCGGCTCAAAATCTTAAGACTTTATTTAACTATTACTTTATGAGAATATACCTGGTTGCCACAAGCTACGCGCACTACATACACGCCGCTCTGTGCCATGTCGAAAGCATAGTCGCTTACGGCACCCGTCGAGGCTACGCAGTTGCCCAGCAAGTCGAATACCATCACGCCGTCGAGGTCGAGGCCGTTGGCCAATACGCGGATAGTAGCACCGTCGGCTACTACAACCGGAGCGGTAGCCAGCACTTCGCTTACAGCGCTGGAGGTACCCTCCTCGACCGTGAGAGTCATGGCATGGAGGTCGACCGTGAGTTTGTAGTTACCATCCTCGGGCACCGTGAACTTATTGTCGTGGCCCGAACCGCGGTACGAAATCGTGTAGCTGCCGCCGATTTCGATGGGTTGATTGGCGCTTTGAGTCGCATCGAATACAAAGTCGTTTTCCCATACCCCGGGAAGAAGTTGGTTGAGGAACTTGAACTCCGTGCCGCTACCGTCGGTCGTCTGAGCATAGAGTTGACCCGACCAGGTGAATTTGCCCGATTCGACCTTTTCCATCTCTACACCATCTTCGGTCAACCAGCTACCGGGACGAGCCGTCAAGGCGCTACCTACGATATAGAGGTGCTCGTAGTCGATTTTGAGAACTTCCATCTTCATCTCGGCTACATTGACCGTAATCGTGTAGGTCGAGGTGGTGGGGATTTGGAACTCGGTAGTACCTACGCCGTCGGCGCTATATACCATATTGTACGAACCCGATTTGATGCTGCCGGTATTGGCGGGGTTGAACGACATGGTCTCATCGCCGTTTACAAAGTAGAAACCTACCATGGGGTCGGCCTCTTCGATTACGCCCGACCAAGTGTAGACACCGTCCGAAACCTTCTCCATGGCTACCTTGTCGGTAAAGGCGCTACCGGCCAGGTATACTTGACCGAACTCGGCTACGTCGGGGAGCTCCTGCGTAGTCTCGGTCAGTAACATGGTCATTTCGTTCAGGTCAATATCAATTTTGTAGGTTCCCGTCTTGTCTACGATGAAGGCAGCATCGGGTTGAACCTCTTCGTGTTTGTCGAGCAAAGCTACTTTCACACCGGGAGTCACGGTCTCGTGAGCGGCTGCGGTAGTCGTCAAGCAGGGATACCAGCTACGGCTAACAATGAATTTGAATCGACGCGAATTGTCACCATGGTCGAGCAATTCGCCGGTCCAGGTAAATTTTCCATCCCCGAGATTGGTCATCTCCAGGTTGCTATTGGTGTTCCAACCGGCCGATGTGGCATCGCCGATTACATACAGGTGATCATAACTGGCTGCAGAGAGTCCGAGCACGGACAACAAACAGACCATTAAAAAGGTAATCTTTTTCATAAGTTTTATTATTAAGTTTAACAAAAGGTTCTCATTTTCATCGTCCTATCAATACTTTTTGGGTAAAGTCGAGCCCGGCGGTGTGGAGCTTCACGAAGTAGACACCCCTATCGGGAACGGAAACCGACAGACGGCCGCCCTCGAAGTGGCCGGTGCGCAAGAGTTGGCCCAGCGAATTGTAGACGGCATAGTCGGTAGCCGATGCCTGCTCGATGATGATGTCGCGGTCGAGCACGTAGACCAACCCTACCGACTCGCTCTCCTGCGGAGCCTCCACGTCGGTCGTCCCGTCGACATACTTCGACAGGACGATACGGTCGAGATTGGGACCGTAATCGGAGTTGTTGCCTACCTCAATCGTGTTGCTCACCGTATGGTCGAGCGTAACCAGCACTGTGCGGTGTGCCATGTAACGACCCGTGGGGCCGCCGGTATTCTCGAACGAAACCTCCTGCCACGAGTTGATGTCGCCGTTCAGCTTCACATAGGCCGAACAGGGAGCATCGCTCATGTAGTAGAGGGTCATGGCATAGGTACCCGACTCGGGCACGGTCACCCCGTTGAAGACCAGGGCGCGGCCGTTGCCTATCGAGGCCACATACTCCCCGCCCGAACAGAGGCTGTCGACATCGCTCTTCACCGGCACCCCGAAGGGTATGGTGTTCTCGGCGGCTTCGGCCTCGTATTTCATCTGTATGGGTCGCGGCAGTTGCGACGAGGTGGAGAAGAGCACTACGGCCCCACCCCGCTTCAGCAGGTCGACCGACAGGGTATCGCGGGACGACAGGTTGTCGCGGTACTCAAACCGGACCTCCGACGGGCAATCGCCATCGGCATACACATAGGCACAGTAGTTCTCGCCCTCGGGCAAGAACGACAGGGGCACCCGTGCCGTGCGGGCTTCGTGCGTGAGCGTGGCCCAATACCACTCGTCGCCCTTCTGGCGCACAAGGCTCACATATTCGTCGGGACGGGCCTCCAGACAGCGGGTATTGTCCCAGGCCACGGGCAGCCGTTTCAAGAACTCGCGGGCCATGTGATACTCGAAATTCTCGGGAGCATCGGCCAGATGCTGTATGCCCGACTCGAATACCACCGACAGGGCCAACTGGTGAGCCCAGGTGGTGCCGGAGTGGATGCAGCCGTTGCGGTCGGCAAAGTCGACGGGGGCATAATCGGTGGAACCGATAGCGCCGCGAATTATGGCCGAGTTGATGTTGTGAATATCGGGAAAGTCGGTAAATACGGTGTTGGGCAGCACAGCCTCCGAGGTGAGCAGGTGAGGCCAGGTGCGTCGCAAACCCGTGGGTTTGGGGCAAGCGTAGAGGTCGAGCAACAGCTGGTTCTGAGCCGTCACCCGCAGCAGCAGGTCCACCTTCTGCATCGTAGCCTGCGACTCGCTCTCCCAGAAGTCGACCTTCAACCCCTTCACACCCTGCGATTTCCAGCTCTGTACCATCGCGTTCAGGGCAGACTCGTCGGAGGGAAGGTCATTCTGGTTCACCCATATCAGCACGCCCACCTTCTTCGAAGAGGCATGATCGACCACCTCTTTCAGCGAGATGCCGTTCTGTTCCCAGCACTTGTCGAGGGTGAAGTACTCCCACCCCTGTTCCTGGGCCCAGTCGATATAGTGTTTGATGTTGCTCATATTCAGGTAGTCGGCGGTGAAATCCTCGCCGGCAATGTTCCAGGTAGCCCGTCCCGGGGTAATCCACGAGAGGGAGTTGACGGCCGTCGCATCGTTAAGATTCTCGAGCATCACCGTCTCGACCACCGACTCGAGCGAACCCACCAGCAGCACCCGCCACGGGGTAGCCAACGGGAGGGTAGTCGATACCGATTCACGAGGCTGGAAACAGAAGGCACCGGTCTCGTCGTCGACCGTGAGTGTGCTCCCGCAATACGAGCCGTTGACTCTCGCCTCGGTCATCAACATATAGTTGCCCCCCATGTCGACCAGTATGGGGAAGGGGGTATAGGTGGCACAGGCCACGAACTCGGTAGCGGTCTCGCTGAAAAGCGACTGGCTGTCTTTGGTATACTGTTGGGAATAGATGGTTTCGCAGGCGGCGGGCAGACATTCGCTCTGTTCGGCATAGACCGAAACCTCGCCGCTGCCGGGAAGCTCGTAGCGGTAGGCCACACCGTCGTCGTAGACGCGGAAGACAAACTTCACTTCGTGCCCCTCCTTGCTGCCGGTCACCGTGGCCTCCTTGTAGGTATTTTCGTAGCGGCTGCGTTTGCCCGACGGCAATTCATAAGGGTCTTCGACCAGGCGGTCGGTAAAGGCGAGGTCGCCTACCCCGCTCGAAAAATCGCCCACCGAGGTGACGATTCCCAGGGCCGACTTCTCTATCAGGGTAGCGGTACCCTTCACGACCTTGTAATACAACGCATCGTTGTCGTCGAGCACGACGAGTTTAATCGAGTCGTTGGGCGAGGTCGACTCGCCCAGGACCTGTTCGCCCCAAGCCGGAGCGATACCGCTCATCACTCCTGCCACAATCAGGAGTCCGTATGTCAATCTGGTTTTCATCTTCAATAAATCTTCATTTTACCACTACTTTGTGTACCGTCTGCTCGTGCTGCACGGTCACCCCCACGAGATAGATGCCGGCAGGCACCGCAATGCGGCAATCGTCACCGCGCAACCGCCCTTCGTAGAGAGTCTGGCCCGAGAGGGTCAACACGCGGCAAGCTGCTTCGTCGGCTGTCGAGACCACAATGGCCCGGTCGCCGGCCGTTACCCGCACCTCGTCAACCCGAGCCGAAGAGAGGGCTGCCGGCTGGTCGCTGCCAAAGAGTTGCCACTTGAGCAACTGGAAGGCATCGGCCCCGTTATTCTCGAGGGTTCTCAAGCGATAGCCCCTGTATAGTTTCGTACCGTTTACGGCAAATTTCATGGTCGCATACCTACTGGGAAACTCAAAGCCTTCGACTTCGCTCACCACCTCCCAATCACGATCGAAGCCCTCGACCACCCAGCTCTTCGGGTCACGGTCGGGGTAATCCTGACACGAGGTGAGCGTGTAGCTCTCGAGGCGATAAGGCTTGTCGAGTTCTATCTCTACCTGGAAGAGGGGACCCTCGTCGCTGTAATACTTGCGCTGCATGTTGCGGTCGAAGAGGTTGAAGTAGCGCTCGTCGGCCACGGTAAAGGCACCCAGCGGAGAGCCCAGCGCCGAGGCATAGGCATCGACGCCGGCCGTTATATCGGTCGGGAAATTCTTTCCGTCGGTATTCTCATAATAGGGTATCCCGAAGAGTTGTATCTCGCCCACACGGCCACCTTGCGTGACAATGCGGTAATAACGGGCAGCCCGGGCAGCGTCGGCATGAGGCTGACGATCGATGGTATAGAGTGTCGCCGCGCTGTACCGGGTAGACGAATTGGGCGACAAGCGATTGTAGTTTTGTCCGTCGACCGAATACTCCAGGCTCCAGGCATCGACACCGGCCGCTATGGCCGTACCGTCGGAGAAGAGGTAGCCGGTAATCAGGTAAGGTTCGGGACAGGTTACATAGATGTAGTTCGACGAGGCGGGCATCTCGCACGAGGTATACTCGTTGTTGTCGTTCATGGCCGAAGCCGAATAGTCGGCACCGTCGACGGTCACCGAGGCCTCGTCGGTGAGGTCGTAACCGAAAGCGGCGCTCTCCTTCTCGGGCTTGGGCATGTTCACCCCGGTCTCCCAGAGTTCGAATTTGTCGATATTGGGCCCCCCGCCATTATAGGGGGTAATGCGCAAGGTGTTGTACCCCTCGTCGAGATAGATATACGACAGCATCATGCCCACCGGCGGACGGTTCCAGTCCTCGGTCGTCTCGGTCATCGTGAGGATTACCGGGGTATAGAACCCCGACTGCACGGCGATGGAGCGAATGAACATGCTGGTATAGTAGGTGCGAAACTCATAGGTTCCCGCCTTCTCGACATAAACATTTTCAAACACGATTTCCGACCCGCTATCGTTATCGCCCACGTAGGCGTTTCCCGAATAGCCGTCGACATATTTGACCTTCACCGGCGGGGTGAGCCGGGCATCCTCGGCCTCCAGAACCAGCAACGGCTCCTGAGCATACAGGCTGCAGGCTGCCAGCAGGGCAAAACACAAACTTGTAATTTTCTTGTACATATCTCTCACTCAAGTCTAAGAAAAACGATAGAATCTTTGCCTGTACAAAAAGCTCTAATAGGGGTATCTCCCGGTCAACGGAGTAGGAAATGGACCGTAACAAAAAGAGTATGTGCACTTAAAAGAGTTTTTCATGTCGGTAATATTCCAGGGTTTCACATACTATGACACAAAAAGCATCATATACCCTTATACCGAATGAAAAAAATTTTTTTACCACAAATAGCTGTACTGGTCGCCCAGAAATTTTCTGATTTTCTTTAGGGCAATGGTTATTTGCCCCTCGACCGTCTTGACCGAGAGATTCAACTTCTGGGCAATCTCCTGATTGGTGAGGCTCTCCTGCCGGCTGAGAACGAAAATATGGCGACACTTTTCGGGCAGAGCCAGTATGGCCTCGTGGATAAGCCGATACAGCTCTTCGGTCTCGAGCGACGACACGTCGGTATTGAGTCCCGACAACTCGGCGTCGTCGATACTCACCATCTCTTTCTTTTTACGCAATTCATTCAAGCACTTGTTTCGTGCAGCCTGAAACAGATAGGCTTTCAACGAAAGTTGTATGTGGAAGGTGTCGCGGTTCTCCCACAGATAGATAAAAATATCCATGGCCAGCTCTTCGGCCACAGCCTTGTCGTCCAGATAAAGGTATATAAAACGGCACAACGGAGTAAAGTAGGTTTCGAACAAACTTTTGAATGCCTCTTCATTTCCCTCCCGTATTTGCCTGAGCAATAATATGTCGTTTGCTATGTTGGCCACCGTTTTATATATAGGAATACTGTGCAAAGAAAAGAATTTTATTCTACAAAAAAAATTATCTCACCCACAAAGCAGAAAAAAAGGCTCTTTCCCCTCTCTTTTTTACATACTGATTAACAACAATTTATCAAATAATCGCAAGTTATTCCCAATTGTTTTTCCTTTTTTACGGTATCCGGTATAAGGGTTTATCTCTTTTTTTGTGTCTAACTAATGAAATCAAAATAATGCGGTAAAATATTTTTCTAAAAAAGTCTGATAATTATGAACAAGAAGCTCCCTTGGGACATTATCATAGCTCGATTCAAAGGCATCTCGCTATCAGAAGACGAGCAAACACAGCTGCAAGAGTGGCTGAATCAAGACGTTGCGAACCAACAGTTTTTCAACGAATTGCAAAATTTGTGGAACCAAATTCAAACCAAGGCAGCCGGATACAATCCAGACGTCGATTTCTATTGGAAAAAATTCCAGACTTATATACACCAAGATTCCATTCAAACCAAACCTGAGAAGGTAAAGAAGATTGTGCCGCGGTGGGCGTCGGGCCGAGTGCTCCGTCGCTTTGCCGCTGCAATAGGTTTACTGCTGGTCGTATCGGGTACCGGTTATCTTTTCTTCGAGAGCAATCACCACGCCAAACACGAAGCCATTGCCCAAACCTACTCGACCATCACCGGCAAATCGAAGTTTATCCTCCCCGACGGCAGCGAGGTATGGCTCAACGCCAACTCGGAACTCGAATATACCAACCTGCATGCCGACGTACGTGAGGTAACCCTCAAAGGCGAAGCTTTCTTCCATGTACAGCACGACCGGAAACCGTTTATCGTCAAAACCAACGACATTGCGGTCAAGGTACACGGTACCCAGTTCAACGTAAGCGCCTATGACGATGACGACAAATCGGTCGTGAGCCTCTACGAGGGTTCGGTCTCGATGCACGTACTGGGCGACGACAAGCCCGACCACTACCTGAAACCCGGTGAAGAGGGTTCGCTCGACAAGAAGAGCAAGACCATAAGCGTGGAAGAAGGCGATGTAGAGTTTGCCATGATGTGGACCAAAGACCGGGTGAAACTCGAAAACAAGAATCTGCACGAGGTATGCCGATACCTCTCCAAATGGTATAACGTGAAAATCGAAATCGATCCGGCTCTCTCCGACGACCAGTCCTACACGTTTACCCTATATGACCAAAGCCTCGAAGATATTGTGCGCATCATGGCCAGCATCTCTTCGATTCATTATCACTTCGACGAAAACAACACTTTAATAATAACCCCTTAAAAAACTATTGCCTATGATAAAATACTGAACGAAAAAACTACCGCAAAAAACATTTATAGACTTTTTTAAAACACTAAATACACACAAAAAGAAAAAGAAAGAGAACCTATTGAGTTAACTTTAATATACCCATGATATGAATCTAAAGAAAAAATTGGTCCTATTCCTGGCCATTTTATTCTCCTTGAACTTGTTTGCTCAGGCCCCGGGAGAATCATTGACTATTTCTTTCCAAAACATTCCGCTATCCGAGGCTATTAAAAAAATAGAAAGCGTGAGCAAATACACCTTCTTCTACGATGCCTTGAAACTGGATGTCAACCAAAAAGTATCGTTGAAAGCCAACAACACACCTGTGCGGCAAGCCATATCGCAAATGCTCGCAAAATCAAACATCAAGTTTGAAATCAAACAGTCGCAGATTATTTTATACAACAAGAATAACGCTTCAGGGAAGAACCAGACAAAGATTGCCATCCACGGTAACGTCACCGACGTCAACGGCGAGCCCCTGATCGGTGTAACCGTGTCGGTAAAAGACGACCCCTCGATTGTAACCATTACCAACGTCGACGGTATCTACGACATCAACGTACCCGACAAAAGCGCCATCCTGCAATTCAAATACATTGGTTTCGCCTCGCGCGAAGAGGCCGTGAACAGCCGCAAGATCATCAACGTGGTACTGCAAGACGCCTCGACCCAACTCGAGGATGTGGTAGTGGTTGGTTACGGTGTGCAAAAGAAGGCTTCGGTCGTTGCCGCCATCACCAGCGTGAAACCCCAACAGCTGCAAGTCGGTACCACCCGTTCGCTCAGTAACGACCTGGCCGGTAACATTGCCGGTATCATCGGTGTACAGCGGTCGGGCGAACCGGGCTACGACAACTCCGAGTTCTGGATCCGCGGTATGAGCTCGTTCAAGGGCAGCAACTCGCCGCTCGTGCTCGTCGACGGTGTAGAGCGTTCGCTCAACAACATCGACATCTCCGAAATCGAGTCGTTCTCGGTCTTGAAAGACGCTTCGGCCAGCGCCGTATACGGTGTGCGGGGTGCCAACGGTGTCATCCTGATTACCACCAAACGCGGTCACTCGGGCAAGACGACCATCAACGTATCGGTCGAGCACTCCATCACCCGCCCGGCCAAGCTCCCCTCGTTCCTCAATGCCGCCGATTACCTGACCCTCTTGAACAACATCAACATCCAGGAAACCGGTACCGAGCTCTACTCGCCCGAACTGATTGACAAATATCGCACCGGCTACGACCCCGAGCTCTACCCCGACATCGACTGGATCGATGCCATCACCAAAGACTTTGCCAACAACACGCGCGCCTCGTTCGACCTCTCGGGCGGTAACGAGAAACTGCGCTACTCGTTCGTAGGTGCCTACTACAACGAGCAAGGTATCACCGAGACCGACAAGACCCAGGCCTGGGATTCGGGCATCTCGGTCAACCGCTTCAACCTGCGTACCAACGTCGACATGAACGTGACCTCGACCACCCTGTTGACCTTCAACATCGGTGGTTACCTGCAACAACGCAACGCCCCCAAAGACGGTATCGACGACATCTTCAGCGCCGCCTTCAAGGCTACCCCCTACATGGTTCCGCTTATCTACAACAACGGCTGCATACCCAAACCGCGTGAGAACGAAAACCCCTGGGCCAAACTGACGCAATCGGGTTTCAAACGCGAGGCCGAGAGTAAGCTCGAAACCCTCTTCGCCGTAGAGCAAGACCTGAAAGGTATCCTCCCCGGTTTGAAGGTAAAGGGTATCTTCTCGTACGACTACTATTCGCGCAACGGTGTAGACCGCGGCAAATCGCCCCGCTACTACTCGCCCGCTACCCAACGCGACCCGGTTACCGGCGAGCTCATCCTCATGGTATTGAACGAGGGCGACGAGTTCCTGGGTTACAGCCGCTGGGAAGAGTACGGTAACTACAGTACCTACCTCGAAGGTAACATCACCTACGACCAACGCTTCGGCGACCACTCGGTAAGCGCCCTGTTGCTGTACAACCAGCGCAACTACGACGATGGCGACCAGGTGCCCTACCGTACACAAGGTTTTGCCGGCCGTGCCGCCTATACCTATGCCGACCGCTACATTGCCGAGTTTAACTTCGGTTACAACGGTTCCGAAAACTTTGCCAAGGGTCACCGCTTCGGTTTCTTCCCCTCGATTGCCGCCGGCTGGATTGTGTCGGAAGAGGAGTTCATGCGCCCCGTACAAAACTACATCAACAAGTTGAAACTGAGAGCATCGTATGGTTTGGCCGGTAACGACCGTTTCTACAACGACGATGGCTCGCAAAAGCGTTTCGCCTACATCACCACCATCGGCTCGACCGACGGCTACAAGTGGGGTAACTCCAACGCCTTCTACGAAAAAGGCGGTCTGCGCGAGGGTGACCCCGGTGTAGAAAACCTTACCTGGGAGACGGTCAAGAAGGCCAACGTCGGTATCGAACTGGGCCTGTTCAAGATGGCCGAAATCCAACTGGACTTCTTCCACGAACGTCGTGAAAACATCTTCATGCAACGCAAGAACTACCCCAGCTCAGCCGGTTTCCCCTCGCTGCCCTGGGCCAACTACGGTATCGTGACCAACAAAGGTTTCGACTTCTCGCTCGATCTCAACAAGCAAATCAATAAAGACTGGTTCATCTCGGCTCGCGCCAGCGTATCGTATGCCCGCAACAAGATTATCGAACAAGACGAAGACCTGGGTGTGCTGGGTACCTACCGTTCGAGCACGGGCAAACCCGTGGGCCAAATCTTCGGTCTGGTAAGCGACGGACTCTTCACCGAAGAGGACTTTGCCGACGTAACGACCGGCGAACTGAAACCCGGTATCCCCGTTCCCAAGTTCTCGGACCGCGTATATCCCGGTGACATCAAGTATGTCGACATGAACGGCGACGGCGAAATCACCGAAACCGACAAGACGGCCATCGGCGGAACCGTGAACCCCGAACTCGTTTATGGTTTCGGCGTGAACCTCAGCTACAAAAACGTAGACTTCGGTGCCTTCTTCCAAGGCAACGGCCGCACCTACCGCATCATCGGCGAAAACCAGACGAACTTCTTGCCCGGCTCGACCATCGGTGCCGAGGGTAACATCTTTACCAACGCCTCCGATGCCTGGACCGTCGAGAATCCCAGCCAGGATGTCTTCTATCCCCGCCTCCACATGGGTTACAATGCCAACAACGCTCAATCATCCGACTGGTGGTTGAAAGACATGAGCATGCTGCGACTCAAAAACATAGAGCTGGGTTACTCCTTCTCCAAGAACCTCATCAAGAAAGCCGCCATGGAATATGCCCGCATATTCATCCGCGGTACGAACCTGCTGCAATTCTCCAAATTCGACCTGTGGGATCCCGAGCTGAGCACCAGCAACGGTCTGAAATATCCTATCATGGCCACCTACTCTATCGGTCTGCAAGTAAGATTCTAAACCCATAAAACAGAAAAGGAAACAAAAAATCATGAAACATACGATTGTTAAATATACATTGGCTATCATCGGGCTCTTCTCGGTTACCTCTTGTACCGACTACCTGGACAATGCGCCCGACGATATTTTGACCTTGGAAATGGTATTCAACAGTAAAAACCGTACCGAGGAGTGGCTCGCCGGTATTTACGACGGTATACCCGACCCCTATACCCCCATGATGCGTAACTACGATGCCTATGCCGACGACTTCTCGCCATCGCAAGACTGGCGTGCTTTTGCCGACTGGGACTGTATCGACAAGATTCTGGGCAACTGGACTCCCCAAAGCGAATGGAAAGGTAACTTCTGGGGCGACTTCCCCGTGCGCATCCGCAGTGCCTATATCTTCATCAACAACGTGAAGGCTCTGCCCGAGCAACAGGTATATCAGGAAGATGTCGACAACATGAAGGCCGAGGCCCGTTTCCTCATCGCCTACTACTATTACCTGCTGGTAAACACCTACGGTGCCATACCTCTGCAAACCTGGCTTACCGACGTGAATGCTCCTACCGAAGATATTCTCATCGGCCAGACTCCCTACGACGATGTCATCAACTGGCTCGATACCGAGTTTCAGGAGGTAGCCAAGCAACTGCCGGCCGTCTATACCGAAGATCGTAACTACGGTCACGCCACCTCGATTATGGCTCTGGCCATCCGCGCCCGCATGCTGCTCTTTGCCGCCAGCCCGCTGGTAAACGGCAACGACGACCCCGACTATGCCGCCTACCAGAACAACAAAGGCCAGAACATCTTCAACTCGACCTACGACCCCACCAAGTGGGAAAGAGCCGTGAAAGCCTGCAAAGAGCTCATCGACGAGGCCGAAGCCAACGGATACCACCTCTACTACGAGTATAACGAAGACGGTTCGATCGACCCCTTCATGAGCTACTCGAACATGTGCTACAAAGAGTTCAATCAGGGCAACAAGGAGATTCTCTTCCCCCGTCCCGACGTGAGTGCCGACCTCTACTCGCAACACGCCGTACCCCGTGGCTCGCGTGGCCAGGGCGGTCTGGGTGTTACCCAGGAGCTGGTCGATGCCTTCTTCATGAGCAACGGTCTGCCCGCCATTACCGGTTATGAGCCCAACGGCGAGCCCATCATCAACCAGGCTTCGGGCTACAACGAGAGCGGTTTCTCTACCGAACCCGACGTGCGGAAAACCAAATGGATCGAAGGTGACAAGGATGCCAAGAGCTCCAATACCGAAAACACGGTAGCTCCGGCCGGTACCTTCAACATGTATGTCAACCGCGAACCCCGTTTCTATGTATCGGTACTCTACAACGGTGCCTGGTATCGTCAGGACAACCGCTACGTCGACTTCTACTACATGGGCGAGGACGGACGTCCCGCATCGGGCTCGCTCTGGGATGCTCCCCAGACCGGTTACCTGCTGAGAAAACGGGTACACCCCGAGACCAACATCCTCAACTACACGATTCCCTATCGTCCCGGTATCATCTGCCGTCTGGCCGAGGCTTACCTGAACTATGCCGAGGCGCTGAACGAGTGGGATCCCTCCCAGAAAGACGAGATTCTCAAATACGTAAACCTCGTGAGAGAGCGTGCCGGCATTCCCCAATACGGTACGGGCAAGGACAGCAACGGGTTCGACAAGATTCCCGCACCGAGCGACCAGGCTGCCATGCGTGAGGCTATCCACCGCGAACGCCGCGTCGAGTTCAACTGCGAGTATGCCATCCGCTTCGACGACATCCGCCGCTGGAAACAGATCGACATTCTGCGGGGCGACTACTACGGCATGAACAAGTTCGGTACCGAGAAGAGCTGCGACAAGAACAACGAGAACGCCTACTTCAAACGTCGCGTCGAGATTACCCGCGCCTTCAGCGAGAAAAACTACTGGTTCCCCATTCACCAGAACCAGCTCGACAAGAACCCCAACCTCAGACAATTGCCCAAATGGTAAACTCTTTTTTCCGAACTCTAAATGTATAATACCGATATGAAAACAATATATCATCTATTATTCTCTCTGCTCTTTGTCTTCGCCTTTGTCGCTTGCGACAAGGACGACGACAAGGCCATCGAGAGAACCCAACTGAAACTGGAAGCCTCGACCCAATCGGTCACGCTCAACCAGGACGCACCCGACGACGTCATCCTCTCATTCTCCTGGAACGAGGCTACCAACCTGGGCCCGGAATACACCTTCGACTATCTGTTCCAGATCGACATCGCCGACAACGAATTCCAGTCGGCTACCGACGTGGTAACCCTCGGTGCCAACGAATCGGTGAGCTACACCTCGTCGCAACTCTACGACCTCATCGTCGAGAAGTGGGGTAAGACGGCCGGCGAACCGGTATCGGTCGAAGCCCGTGTAGCTGCCCGTGTCAACGGTCCCAAATTCCAATATCCCGAGATTGCCTATACCACCGTGCGGGTAACTACCTACATACCCCGCTCGCAGGCGCTCTACATCACCGGCTCAGCTACCCCTGGCGGCACCGACCTCAACAATGCCGACAAGATGACCGAGCTCTCCAACGGACGTCTCTACAACTGGAAGGGACAACTCACCGCCGGCGGATTCAAGTTTATCACCACGCCGGGCGTAGCTCTGCCCTCGTACAACAAGGGGGCCGACAACAGCACGCTCGTGAAACGCACGACCGAGAGCGACCCCGACGAGTACTTCCAGATAAGCGATCCCGGATTGTACTACATCTACATCTCGCTCAAAGAGATGAGCATCTCGTACAAGAAACTGCTCTACGAAAACCTCTACCTCGTAGGTAGCGCCACCGCCGCTCAATGGGATTTGGAAAAACTCGTTGCCATGACCCCCGACAACCTCAACCCTAACATCTTTACCTATCAAGGGGCTTTGCAGGAGGGAGAACTGAAGATTCTGGCTCAACGCGAATTCAACGGTACCACCTTCAAACCGCTCGTAGCCGACGGTTCGATCGAGAGCACCGACGTGCAGGTAACTCCGGGCGAACAACCCGACTACAAGTGGAAGATTACCGCCGAGCAGGCCGGTCTCTACAAGATTACCCTCGACACCGAGAAGATGGAAATCAAGTTTGAAAAGCAATAAATCCGGCAAACGCACCGGCTTGGGGGGAGAGAAGCACTCTCGCCGGGTCGGTGCATTTGTTTCCAAACTATTAAATCTTCAACACACATCATGAAAAGAAATTCGTTACTTCTCATCTTCCTTTTAGTGCTGCTCACCTGCTGCAAAAGCGAAGATGCTCCCATCAAAGCCATCAAGCCCAACGAGCCGGGTAGTATCAACGAAGAGTACATGAGCCGGGCCGAAACGACCTTTGCCAATATCTTCAAATACTACTGGAGCGAACGGGTTGGATTGATGTTCGGTACCTACCCCAACACGCTGGGTACGCACGACGAGCCCAACAGCCCCGACTACAACAGCCACGCCTATCTGTGGGGTCTGGGCGGCGTACTCTCGGGCTTCAACGCCATTGTGCAAAACACCGACAACGTCGACTTCCGCACCACCTACGAGAGCCAACTCAAGCGCACCCTGCTCGAATACTACAACACCACGAAAGAGCCCATGTGCTTCGGCTGCTTCGTCAACGACCACGACGAGCGGCTCTACGACGATGCCATCTGGGTAGGCATCGACCTCACCGACCTCTACTCCAAGACCAAAGACAACTGGTACCTCGACTATGCCAAGAGCGTGTGGAACTTCGTGCTCACCGGCAAAGACGATGCCCTGGGCGGCGGTATCTACTGGAAAGAGTCGCCCCGCGATTCGAAAAACACCTGCTCGAACGCCCCGGCCGTCGTGTTGGCTCTCAAGCTCTACCAGGTGACCAACGACCCCTCGTATCTCGAGACCGGTAAAGAGGTCTACAAATGGGTGAAATCGAAACTGCAAGACCCCGCCGACTACCTCTACTGGGACTGCATCAAAATCGACGGTACCGTAGAGACCAGCAAGTTCTCCTACAACTCGGGGCAGATGCTCCAGGCCGCCGTACTGCTCTACAACGCCACCGGCGACGCCCAATACCTCACCGATGCCAAACTGCTGGCCGAGGCTTGCTACAACTACTTCTTCGAGAATTTCGTATCCAACTACTCGGGCGAACAGTTCCGCATCCTCAAGGATGGCAAGCGCTGGTTCAACGCCATCATGGTGCGCGGATTCCTCGAACTGAACAAGGTCGAGAGCAACGGCACCTACATGCTGGCCATCCGCAAATCGCTCGACCACGCCTGGAAGTACACCCGCGATGCCGAGACGGGGCTCTTCTTCAAGCAATTCAGCGGAAACGAGATTACCGATAACCCCGGCGACATTCTCGACCAGGGTGCCATTGTCGAACTTTATGCCAAACTCGCAGTAAACTAATAACTAAAAACTTTTATCCATGAATCTGAACAAACTGCTCATAGGAGCCCTGTGCGCGGCCGGAGTACTGGGTGCTCGAGCCGAAAATGTGGCCATCGCGCAATCGTCGCTTGTGGGCGAAAACATCGTCGAATTTATTCCGCAAGGCTTCGACCAGACCAAGACTCCGTCGCTCATCCTCAAAGAGGAACCCACGGCTCAAGGGGCCACCCCGGCCGATTGGGAACTGGTGCCCCAGTTTACCCTGGTCGACGGCAAAGCCTGCGCCTCGCTCAGCCTCACGGGCGAAATCAGTCTCTACGGCGGCGGCGAAGTCACCGGCCCGCTGTTGCGTAACGGACAATACATCAAGTTGTGGAACACCGATACCGGGGCCTACGGCGTAGACGGCGGCAAACGCCTCTACCAGTCGCACCCCTGGGTGATGGGCGTACGCCGCGACGGTACCGCATTCGGTATCCTCTTCGATACCTCGTGGAAAGCCGAACTCACCACCAACTCCGACAAAATCGAATTCAACACCGAGGGTGCCCTCTTCCGCATCTTCATCATCGACCGCGAGTCGCCCAAGGCCGTACTCAAGGGTCTGGCCGAACTGACCGGTACCATCACCATGCCGGCCCGCTGGACTCTGGGATACCACCAATGCCGTTTCTCCTACGGCAGCGAGCAGAAGGTACGCGAGATTGCCGATAACTTCCGCAACCGCCACATCCCCTGCGACGTCATCTGGATGGACATCGACTACATGGACGGCTACCGCATCTTCACCTTCAACGAGACCAACTTCCCCGACCCCAAGGCGCTCAACGAAGAGTTGCACCAAAAGGGTTTCAAGGCGGTCTACATGATAGACCCGGGAGCCAAGGTCGACGAGAACTACCACGTGTACCAATCGGGTACGGCCAACGACGTGTGGGTAAAACGCCCCAACGGCGAAACCTACCAGGGTAAGGTATGGCCCGGCTACTGCGCCTTCCCCGACTTCACCATGCCCGAGGCTCGCGACTGGTGGGCCGACCTCTACAAGGACTTCCTGGCCAAGGGTATCGACGGCGTATGGAACGACATGAACGAACCGGCCGTGACCGACGACGACATCCCCGAGGCCGAACGCATCGGAACCATGCCCTACGACACGCCTCACCGGGGCGGCGGCAATCTGCCTGCCGGTCCTCACCTGCTCTACCACAACGCCTACGGCCGACTGATGGTCGAGGCCTCGTACGAGGGTATCATGCGGGTGAACCCCGAGAAACGCCCCTTCCTTCTCTCGCGTGCCGGTCTGCTGGGTTACCAACGCTATGCGGCTACCTGGACAGGCGACAACTGGGCCGGCTGGGACCACCTGAAACTCTCGGTACCCATGTCGCTTACGCTGGGCCTTTCGGGCCAACCCTTCAGCGGTCCCGACATAGGCGGTTTCCTCAATAACACCGATGCCGACCTCTTTGCCAGCTGGATTGGGTTCGGCACCTTCCTCCCCTTCGCCCGCGGTCACGCCTGCGCCGGTACCAACGACAAGGAACCCTGGGCATTCGGCGAGGCCGTAGAGAATACCTCGCGCATCGCCATCGAGCGCCGCTACCGCCTGCTGCCCTACCTCTACACCCTCTTCTACGAGGCACACCAAACGGGCCTGCCCGTAATGGCTCCCGTCTTCTTTGCCGACCCGCAAGACCTGCGCCTGCGCAGCGAGCAGCAAGCCTTCCTGCTGGGCGACAACCTGCTGGTGATTCCCGCCTTTGCCGAGAACCCCGTGCTGCCCTACGGCATCTGGGAGCGTGTGACGCTCATCGAGGGTGAATACAGCGACAAATACCAGGCCGAGCTGAAAATCAAGGGTGGCAGCATCATTCCGGCCGGCCGGGTGGTACAAAGCACGACCGAAAACTCGTTCGAACCCCTTACCCTGCTCGTTTGTCTCGACGAAAACGGCAAGGCCCAGGGCCAGCTCTACTGGGATGCCGGCGACGGCTGGGACTTCCAGTGCGGCGACTACAGCCTCATGACCTTCTCGGCCGAGAAGAAAGGCAATACCGTCGATGTAAAACTGGCCTCGAAAGAGGGTAAACGCAAAATCGAAAAAGAGATCAAAGCCGTAAACGTAGAACTCATGATGAACGGGAAAGTTTACAAAGGCTCGGGCTCTTTGAAAAAAGGCGTAACTGTAAAGCTCTAACACATATTTTTAACTTATCATGAAAGACAGAATTTGTAAATCCCTGCGACTGATGTCGCTGGGATTTACCATCTTGTCGGCTTCGTGGGTACAGGCACAGGAGGTGCTTGTATCCCTCGAGGCGGAAGATGGTATCATCACATTACCAGCAAAAGTGAAACCCACCAACGGCAGTACCATCGAAGGCCTGTCGGGCGGGAAGTATGTAGGCGACAACGACCCCGGCAGCTCGATTGTATTTACCAACGTCGAGGTCCCCGAAACCGGCACCTACGAGTTCAAGACCTACTACATGAGCATGCAGAACCGCTCGATTGCCATCAAGGTCAACAACTACTCCGAGTTCATCTCGACTGTAACCAACACCACCCCCGGGTGGGACAATCCTCCCACCAACACCATGAGCACCTATATCTACATGGACAAGGGGATGAACACCATTACCATCACTCCGCAAGGTAGCGGAGGTCCCAACCTCGACAAATTCGAAATCATTACCACCGACGTCGAACTGCCTACCCCCAGCGAATTTCCCATCCTGCTCGAGGCCGAAACGGCCCAGCTCTTCGGCAACCTGAAGGTGAAGCCCGTCGACGGCAGCTCCATAGCAGGCCTCTCGGGCGGCAAATACATCGGCGACTTCGACCTGGCGGCCAACTCATACCTGCGGTTCAACGATGTAGAGATACCCGAGGAGGGGACCTACGAACTGAAAGTCTATTCGATGGGGTCGAGCCGGGCTCTCACCATCAAGGTCAACCACTACGAGAAAAGCATTATCCGCACCATCGACTCGCCCAACTGGGACAACGCTCCCACCTCGATGGTTTCGACCCTCGTCTACCTCGACAAGGGAAAGAACACCATCACCTTCGGGCTGCATGAGGACAACGGGCCCAACCTCGACAAGTTCGAGATATGCACCACGACCGAGACCATCGAACGTCCCGAGGTAGAGCGGATAGCCTATCCCTTCGACTTCACCGACGGGGCCGAAATCACATCGCCCCAAAGCAACGCCACCCTCGCCTTGCTTGCCGACAACGACGAGTATACGAGTTTCGTACCCGAGTCGTCGAGTGTCGAGGTAGTGGCCAAGTGCGAGGTTCCGGTACTGCTCACGGGATTCCTGCTCTCGGCCGGCATCGACAGCGAAATCGACACCGACAGCTGGAAACTGTACAGCTCGACCGACGGCTCCTCGTGGAAGGAACTCACCTGCGACAAGTCGACCGACCTCGACGGCGCCCGCCTCTACGAGATTACCCAAACCCCGGGCAGTGCCACCACAAATGCCGCACAATACTACAAACTCGAGGCTCAGGCCGAGGGGTTGCAGATAGCCGAATGGCAGCTCTTCGGTCTGCCCTACACGGCTACCGGCGAACAGAACTTCCCGGCCGACCTGACCGAAGGCCTCGACATCGAAACACATGTGACGGGATACCCCACCGGCGAATCGGGCGACAACTTCAGCGAGGAGTTCTACCGCCTCTTCGACCGCAACATGAGCACCAAATACTATGCCCACGGAGCCACCAGCTTCTACGTGGAGATCGAGCTCGACAAGCCCTGCACCATCGACTCGTATGCTCTCTCGAGCTCCTACGACCACCCCGACCGCGACCCCCGCAAATGGATTCTCAACGGCTATAACGAAGAGCTGGGCTGGGTAGAGCTCGACCGCCAGACCGACGCCTACTTCCCCACCCGCTACTCGACCCTCAAATACGAGGTATCCTCGCCGCTGACCTTCACCCGCATCTTGCTCGACGTGGAGGCCAACAACGGTGCCGGCGACATTCAACTGCTCAAATTCCAGATTTTCGGCCGGGAATCCGACGGGTCGGGTATCGAGAGTATCGAAGGAGAAACGGTAACTATCGTCTCGGGGCAAGGTTCCATCGCCATACGCCAGGCCCAACCCCACCCCGTAAAATATAGCGTGTACACCCTGTCGGGCACCCTCGCCGCTCAGGGAACGACGGCCGACTCGTACCACGAAATTGCCCTTCCTGCCGGAGCCTACATCATATCGGCAGGCGACGACGCCACCACTCAAACTCAAAAACTAATCGTCAAATAAACAGCAACACCATGAAACTATCGAAATACAAATGGTCGCTGGCAGCCTTGCTGCTCTCGCTGGCCACCCCCTCTTTCGCCCAATCGTGGTTCACTCCCGAGGTTGAGAAACGGGCCGAAGAGATATTGAAAAACATGACCGTCAAAGAACGCCTCACCTACATAGGCGGTGTAGACTGGATGTACACCCGGGCCATTCCCCGGCTGGACGTTCCGGCCATCAAAATGTCCGACGGCCCGCAAGGCGTAGGCACCTGGGGCCCCTCGACCGCCTATCCCTGCGCCCTGCTGCTGGCCGCCACCTGGAACCCCGAGATGGCCCACGCCTACGGTGCGGCGCTGGCCCAGGACTGCAAGGCCCGCGGAGTGAACATTCTGCTGGGTCCGGCCGTGAACATCATCCGAGCACCCTATTCGGGCCGTAACTTCGAGTACATGGGCGAAGACCCGCTGCTGGCCGCCAACACCTCGACCGAATACATCAAGGGATTACAGGCCAACGGGGTAATGGGTGTCATCAAGCACTTTGCCGCCAACTTCCAGGAGTACGACCGCAACTACGTGAGCTCCAACATCGACGAGCGCACCCTGCACGAAATCTATTTCCCGGCCTTCAAGTCGGCCGTGCAGAATGCCGAGGTGGGTGCCGTAATGAGCAGCTACAACCTGCTCAACGGGACCTGGACCACCGAAAACCCGTGGTTGCTCAAAGAGGTGCTGCGCGAGCAGTGGGGCTTCAACGGTCTCGTCATGTCGGACTGGGGCTCGACCCACAACTGTATTCCGGCCGTGAAAAACGGGCTCGACCTGGAGATGGCCGGCAATGAAATCGAAAACGAAGAGGACCTGCGCAAATACCTCGCTACGGGCGAGATAGAGATGAGTGAAATCGACCTCAAGGTGAAACATATTCTGCAAACGATGATTGGCTTCGGCTTCTTCGACCGCGAACAGCTCGACCCCAGCATCCCCCTCGACAACCCCGAGACGGCACAGACGGCTCTCGAGATTGCCCGCGAGGGTATCGTCCTGCTCAAGAACGAATCGGACATCCTGCCCTTGAACCCCGCCACCGTCAAACGCATTGCCGTCATCGGCAACAACGCCACCATCTATGCGGCCGGCGGCGGTAGCGGTCTGGTGCGTCCCTTCCACTACGTATCCTATTTCGACGGTCTCAAGACACTGGCCGCCGAGCAGGGCATCGAGGTGAACCTCGTCGACCTCTACGACCACATGGAGGATGTGCTCTATGCCGCTCCCGGCTCAAGCGAACACGGCCTTACCGGACAATACTACAACAACGAGAAGCTCGAGGGTACACCCGTAGCTACCCGCGTAGACCCGCGCATCGGGTTTGAGTGGACGGCCGGGACCGACCTCACCGAGGTGAACAAGAACTACTTCTCGGTAAAATGGACCGGCGAGATCCGTCCCATAGAGACCGGCGACTATACCATCATCGTGAAGGGTGACGACGGCTATCGGCTGATGCTCAACGGCGCTACCGTCATCGACGAATTTCAGGCCGGCTCCACCCGCGAAAGCCGCTACACCATGCACTTCGAGGCGGGCAAGAGCTATGCCATACAACTCGACTACTTCCAGCAGGGCGGCGGTGCCTGCATCGACCTGGCCTGGTTGAAGGCGGGCGACGAAGACCGGTTCCGCGAAGAGCTGGACAAGGCCGACGTAATCGTAGCCTTCATCGGCCACAACTCGAGCAGCGAAGCCGAGGCGGGCGACCGCTCCTTCGGGCTGCCTCAGGATGTGAAAGACCTCGTGCTGGCTGCCCAGAAAAGCAGCAAGCCGATGATTGGCGTGGTCAACGCCGGCGGTAACGTGGAGATGCAAGAGTGGGAACCCGGCATGAAGGGCCTCGTGTGGGGCTGGTACGGCGGTCAGGAGGCCGGCACGGCCATGGCCGAGGTACTGTTCGGTCTGTGCAACCCCTCGGGCAAACTGCCTGTCACCTTCGAAAAACGGTGGGAGGACAACCCCTGCTACAACAGCTACTACGACAACGGCACGAAGCAGGTAAACTTTACCGAGGGCGTTATGATGGGCTACCGCGGTTACGACAAGGCGGGCACCGAAGTGCAATACCCCTTCGGGTTCGGTCTCTCCTACACCACCTTCGAACTCTCTGACATGCAGATTGCAAAGTCGGCCGACGACGACCATCTGCTCGAAGTATCGTGCACCCTCAAGAATACCGGCTCGCGGGCCGGAGCCCAGGTGGTTCAACTCTATGTGGGCAAAAACGGAAGCAGCCCTGTGGAGCGTCCCATCCGGGAGCTGAAGAACTACCGCAAGGTCTACCTCGAACCCGATGAAGAGCAGACCATCACCCTCTACCTGACGAAAGACGCCTTCTCGTACTACGACGTGAACCGCAAGAATTTCGTAGTCGACAACGGAGATTACAACATCGAACTGGGATTCTCGTCGCGCGACATCAAACTGAAAGGCCAGGCCCAAATTCAGGTCGAGTCGGCCATCGTCCCGGTCGAGAGCCACACCGAGACCGGCAACCTCATCCCCTCGGTGGTGAAGCAGGGCGAAAAGATACGCCTGGCTCAAGGCTGTGCCTCGGAGCTGAACATCTACGACCTCACCGGTCAGATGCTCATGAAGCAAATCGACCAATGCACCATCGACACCTCGTACCTGAAGAAGGGAGCCTACCTCGCCCTCTACAAGGTTGACGAGAGGATGCACACCGGTAAATTCATCGTCGAGTAATCCTTACCTCTCTTTATATATGACGAGCCCCGAGAGCAATGCTCCCGGGGCTTGTCTTGTTTACTCATACTACACTCGCTTTATCTTGTTCTTAATTCCTATTCCGCTATACGTAAAGCCTCCCCCAAACCCCATCAGCAACAGTGTATCATCTACTCGCACCTTACGGCTCACAATCCCTTCGTACCAGGCCAAAGGGATAGACGCCGCCGAGGTATTTCCATACCGTCTCACACTGTCCAGGCAGCGCTCCATGGGAATATTCAACTGCTGGAACACCACTTCCAACATTCGGTAATTGGCACTATGAGGAACGAAAAAATCGACCTTGTCCAAGGAGAATCCATTCTTCTCGGCCAAAGATTTCAACCCGCTCGACAAGGTCTGTATCGCCCACTTATAGACCACACGACCGTTCTGATGCAACTTGTTATTTGCCACCACAGCCTCGCCGTTAATGAAGCTCTTTTGGCTGCTCAAATACAAGTCTTTCCCAAATTCACCGTGGGTTCCCGTCAAGGGTTCCAACAGAGTATTCTCTTCAGAATGCTCAACCAATACAACCCCGGCGGCATCGCCAAACAAAATACAGGTAGTGCGGTCGGCAAAATCTGTTACTTTCGATAACACATCGGCTCCAAAGACCAAAATCTTCCGATGTGTCCCCGCTGCAATCAGGCCCTTGGCCAAAATCAATCCGTTGCAAAAACCGGCACATGCCGAAGATAAATCGACGGCTCCGGCCTGTGAAATATTCAGCCGATCCTGAATCTGACTGGCTACATTGGGAACCACCTGATCGGGGGTCGTTGTAGCCACGATAATAAAGTCGACATCGCTTAAATCCTTATGGTAAGTTTCCGACAGGTTCTTTGCTGCCTGGACACACATATCGCTTGTGTACTCATCGGGAGAACAGAAAAAGCGGCTCTCTATTCCCGTTCGTTCGCGAATCCACTGGTCAGAAGTCTCCAGCCGCTTTTCAAAAAAATCATTATACACTTTCTGTACAGGGTGATAAATCCCTATCGATTCAATTATGGCATTCATATTTATACTTATTAGCAAGTAAGTTTACAACGTAAAAAAATTCTATTCACAAATTCCGATTTTTCTCACAGATTCAGCATACCCTCTTGTATCGACTCATACACCCGATGACCGAGCACTTTGCTCATTTGCAAAGCCGACAACATGGTCGAGTGAACCATACAGGCCTTAATGGCTGGAGGCTCTTGAAAAGAAAACTCTCCCGCTTGCTGCCCGGCTTCCAACAACCGAGTAAGCCAATCTAGTATCAACTCTACCAACTCCTGCAACTTTTGCTGCATCTTCTCGGGCAGCGTATCGAAAGATGGAGCCAAAGCCCCTACAATACAAACCCAATGATTGGACACGAAACCATCGTGCATATGGATATAATTGTAATATTGCTCCCGATAGGTCAAGCCTCCCCAACCAGCCACCAACTGCCTGAATGCCGAAATATTACGTCGAATAATCTCTTCGCCCAAATCGCCTTTGGAAGGGAAATAGTAGTGTATGGCCGCATTCTTTATACCCAAGGTCTTGGATATGTCGGAATAGCTGAACGCATTATACCCCATAGAGCGTATAAACTCACTTCCCAAACGTACTATCGCATCTTTTGTCGTGGTCATGGCACAAAGATAAAAAATTCTACTTAGTAGTAAGTATATATTCCTCAAAAAAAATTCTCTCCATGATAAAAAAACAGGTTCCAAATATACAGAAAGTATATTCAGAACCTAAAAACTTACCCAACTCTAACCACAGGCATAAAACGCTCTCGGTATAAATAGCAGAGTTTTATCGGGGCAGAACTTTTATCTGCAGTTTCTTGTAGGCACGGTCGGCTTTGGCGCGAGCCTCCTCTACGGTATCGGCGATAGCCAGAATCACACCCAGACGGCGGTGGCCCACCACTTCGGGTTTACCGAAGATACGTATCTGCACACCCTCTTCGGCGAGTACCTGGTCGAGATTGCCGAATACCACCTTGTCGGTATCGCCTTCGACCACAATGGCACGCGAGGCCGAGGGACCGTAGAAGCGAATGCCGGGAACGGGCAGGCCCAACACGGCGCGGGCATGCAGGGCAAACTGCGAGAGGTCTTGCGAAATCATCGTCACCATACCGGTGTCGTGCGGACGGGGCGATACCTCGCTGAAGAGCACGTCGTCGCCCTTGATGAACAACTCGACCCCGAAGATACCGTAACCGCCCAGGGCGTCGGTAATCTTGCGGGCAATCTCCTGAGCTCGTTCCAGTGCCTTCGGCGACATGGCTTGCGGTTGCCACGACTCCCGATAGTCGCCATCGACCTGTATGTGGCCGACGGGTTTGAGGAAGGTAGTCCCGGCCGAGTGACGCACGGTGAGCTGGGTAATCTCGTAGTCGAACTTCACGAAACCTTCGACAATCACCCGACCGGCTCCGGCACGGCCACCCTCCTGGGCATAGTGCCAGGCATGGTCTATGTCATCGGCGGTACGTACGACACTCTGTCCGTGACCCGACGAACTCATAATGGGCTTCACCACGCAAGGCATGCCAATCTCTTGCACGGCAGCTTCGAACTCTTCGCGAGTCGAGGCAAACCGATAGGGCGAGGTGGGTAAACCCAGTTGCTCGGCAGCCAGGCGGCGTATGCCTTCACGATTCATCGTCAGGTAAGCAGCCGTAGCCGTAGGGGTAACCGAGTAGCCCTCTTTCTCGAGAGCCACCAACGTATCGGTAGCAATAGCCTCTACCTCGGGGATAATGTAATCGGGGCGCTCCTCCTCGATCACTTCGCGCAGTTTCTTACCGTCGAGCATCGACAGCACGTGGCTGCGATGAGCTATCTGCATGGCCGGTGCATTGGCATATTTATCCAAGGCAACCACCTCTACACCATAGCGTTGCAACTCGATTGCAACCTCTTTTCCTAACTCTCCGCTTCCGCAGAGCAATGCTTTTTTACCGACAGGGGTCAGTACCGTTCCAATTTCTACCATAATCTATTATGCTGTTGTATGTTTTTCTTTACAAAGATAGTGAAAGGTGAGAGGAGAAGCAAACCGAAATAAAATTTCGAGTTTGATTATCCCGAACCGCATCCTATCTTCTTCAAAGATAACGAAAGGTGAGAGTAGAGACAAACCGAAAACACAGTTTTCAAGGTTTGGCTATACCGAGCCGCCCCCTATCTTCTTCAAAGATAGCGAAAGGTGAGAGTAGTGACAAACCGAAAACACAGTTTTCGAGGTTTGGCTATACCGAGCCGCTCCCTATCTTCTTCAAAGATAGTGAAAGGTGAGCGCTGAGGCAAATGAAAACCACGGGTTTTCATTTGGGCTCGGGTCGAACCCGGTCTACCCCTCTGCACTATCCATAAAAAATGCCGGCCTCTCCCTGATGAAGGATGAGGTCGGCCTCGGCCGGAAGAACCGGCAACGGCTATTTCTTGGCGTGGGAACCGTCGCAAAACGGCTGGTTGGCCGACTTGCCGCAACGGCACATGAAGGCTCGCTGCTTTACGACCATACTGCCATCGGAAAACTGGATGCGCACATGCCCGCCAATACGCAGCGGGCCACACTCGATTACTCTCACGACCACCTCGGGTTTTATCGGTACAAGGGCTTCTTTCATAGCTGTTCGTTTTTTAGTTTCTTGCTTACTAAACAGCCGATGACGCCCTTTTGTTTATTCTACCGCCCCGGTCAACAACAATCGAGGGCACGGGAAAAATCCCGTGCCCTCGATTTATAACTTCCGTACTGCGTCTTCTATTAGAGCAATACAACTTCTACGTCAGCTTCTGTTTCGCTGATGCTCACTTTACCTTCGCGAGCCAACCAGCCCAGGGCGGCATAAATTTCTTTTTCTTTCAGTTTAGTCGCTTTCTTCAGACCTTTTACAGTCAGTTTACCCGACTCATGCAAAGCATTCCAAACTTGGCCTGCCCATGTTCCAATAACTTCTACGTTCATTCTTTTTTACGTTTAAATTAAACAACTTGAAAACACATTGTTTTAATCCGATGCAAAGTTAATACATTTTTTCTTTATTTTTAATACTCAATGTATTTTTTATGCTTTTCTTGCCAATTCTCCAAGAAAATCGATATTGGAATAACAATTTCATCCTCACTTTTGTTTATGCGGCTCATCGGCCCAAAACAATCTTCATTCCTTCCCGGGCCAGGGTGCAGGGGGTAAACTCCTGGCTGGCTTCGTCGCAAAGGGGCTGCTCATCTTCGTACCGAGCCGAAAAATGGCCCAGCACCAACTGTTTGACCGATGCAGCCCGGGCAATACGAGCGGCCTGACGAGCTGTCGAATGGCAGGTAAGGCGAGCCAACTCCTCGGCATCGTCGCCAAACGTAGCTTCGTGATAGAGGCAATCGGCCCCTTCAATCAAAGGAATGAGGGCTTCGTTGTAGGCCGTGTCGGAACAATAGGCATAGCGTAGCGGCGGGTCGGCCGGGGTGGTGAGTCGGTCATTGGGTATGGTCTGCCCGTCGGGGGTCGTGTAGTCGGCACCGGCCTTGATTTCGGCTCTCCGGTAGACGGGTATGTCGTAGAACTTCACCATATCGCCCCGCAGATGAAGCTGCCCCGGCTTCTCCTCGAAAAGGAAGCCCGAGCAGGGCACCCGGTGAATCAACGGCAAGGAGCGTACCCGTATCGAACGATCTTCGTAGATTACCTCCGAACAATTGGGCACGACGGGTTCGAACCGCACGGCAAAGGGCAATTCCCGGCAAAAGATGTCGAGTTGCGGACGGAAAACCGCCTCGGCCTGCGGGTGGGCATGAATCACCAGCTCGCCCGTGCGCCCCAGCAACGACAGGGTCGAAATCAGGCCGATAAGCCCGAAACAGTGGTCGCCGTGCAGATGACTCAGGAAGATGTGCCCCAGCCGGGTAAACTTCAGGTGCATGCGGCGAAACTGGATTTGCGCCCCCTCGCCGCAATCGATCATAAACAGATTGTCACGCAGATTGAGCACCTGAGTACTCGGGTAGTGACGCAAGGTAGGCAAGGCCGAGCCGCATCCCAAAACATTGATTTCAAATTTTCCCATAACTTCTGACGGTATACAATATCTACAAAGATAACCCTTTTCGAGCAGATACGTTACTTCAGACAATACGATACCCCGATAAAAAGATAGGCCGGCAAAATTGCCGGCCTATCGGTATAGAGTCATTTGTCGATTACTTCACAACGATTATTTGTTGTTTTTGTCCTCGGCTTCGAGTTTCTCTTTCAGAGCAGCCAGAGCGTCGATGTCGCCCAGCGTCGTCTTCTCAACTTGCGGAGTTACAATCGTATCCTCGGCCTTAGCAGCTTTCTTGGCAGCTTTCTTGGCAGCCGATTCTTTCTTGGCCTCAGCCTTAGCCTCATCTTCGAAGATACGGCTGTGCGAGAGGATGATACGTTTGGCGTCTTTGTTGAACTCGATAACCTTGAAGGGGAGTTTCTCCTCGAGTTGAGCTTGCGTACCGTCTTGTTTTACCAGGTGTTTGGGAGTAGCGAAACCTTCTACACCGTAAGGCAATGCGATAACGGCACCCTTGTCGAGCATCTCGACGATTGTACCCTCGTGGATAGAATCAACGGTAAAGATGTTCTCGAATACGTCCCAAGGATTCTCCTCGAGTTGTTTGTGACCGAGGCTGAGACGACGGTTCTCCTTGTCGATTTCGAGCACTTGAACTTCGATGTCGGCACCGATCTGAGTGAACTCCGAGGGGTGTTTGATTTTCTTCGTCCAAGAGAGGTCCGAAATGTGGATAAGACCGTCTACGCCCTCTTCGAGTTCAACAAATACACCGAAGTTGGTGAAGTTGCGAACTTTGGCGTGGTGACGCGAACCAACGGCATATTTCTCTTCGATATTTTCCCAGGGATCGGGTTTGAGTTGTTTGATACCCAGCGACATTTTGCGCTCTTCGCGGTCGAGCGTAAGGATTACGGCCTCTACCTCGTCGCCCACTTTCATGAAGTCTTGAGCGCTACGCAGGTGTTGCGACCACGACATTTCCGAAACGTGGATAAGACCCTCTACACCCGGAGCGATTTCGACGAATGCACCGTAATCGGCCATCACAACGACTTTGCCTTTTACTTTGTCGCCTACTTTCAGGTTGGGATCGAGAGCATCCCAGGGATGCGGTTGCAGTTGTTTCAAGCCCAGAGCGATACGTTTCTTCTCGTCGTCGAAGTCGAGGATAACGACGTTGAGTTTCTGGTCGAGCGAAACCACCTCTTCGGGGTGCGAAACACGGCCCCAAGAGAGGTCGGTGATGTGAATCAGACCGTCTACGCCGCCCAGGTCGATGAATACACCATACGAGGTAATGTTCTTGACGGTACCCTCGAGAACCTGACCTTTTTCGAGTTTGGCGATGATCTCTTTCTTCTGTTGCTCGAGCTCGGCCTCGATGAGAGCCTTGTGCGAAACAACCACGTTCTTGAATTCTTGATTGATTTTAACCACCTTGAATTCCATCGTTTTACCTACGAATACATCGTAGTCGCGGATGGGTTTCACGTCGATTTGAGAACCGGGCAAGAATGCTTCGATGCCAAATACATCGACAATCATACCGCCCTTGGTACGACATTTGATATAACCCTTGATGATTTCGTCGTTTTCGAGAGCCGAGTTAACCCGATCCCAAGAACGGGTAGCGCGGGCTTTCTTGTGCGACAGAACCAATTGTCCTTTCTTGTCTTCTTGATTTTCGATATAAACCTCTACTTTGTCTCCCACTTTCAAATCGGGATTGTAGCGGAATTCGCTCATCGGAATGATACCATCCGATTTGTAACCGATGTTTACGACTACCTCGCGCTTGTTCAGGGCGATAACCGTACCTTCGATTACCTCTTTGTCTTTAACGGTGTTCAGCGATTGGTCATAAGTTTTTACCAATTCGTCGTGGCTTTTGTCGCCATACACTTCGCCATTTTCATAGGCGTCCCAGTCGAAATTTTCTACCGGGCCATTTTTCAGTTCTTCACTCATGTTGTTTAAATAATTGATTTTTTGATTACTAAGTTAGACATTATATGGTCTGTTAAAATCGGTGCGAAGATACGAAATCTTTTTTTCTCTGCAAACTATTTCGATAATAATCACTTACAATCATCCCTGGTAAAAATCGAAAGCCAGCCGACAAACGAGAAAAACATACAATAAATACAGATTTTTTTTGTTTTATAAAAAAAGACTGTTACTACCCCCACATGAAACAAAAAATTACATGGCTCCAGATACTGCAAGGATGGAGCATGCTGCTGGTCGTCGTCGGGCACATCACGCTCACCGGAACCTTTGAGAATCCCGAGACCCCGGTAAGCGCAGCCATCGAAACAATTATTTACAGTTTCCACATGCCCCTGTTCATGTTTATATCGGGCTTCCTTTTCTATTATACCAAAATAAGCCGCAATATCGCTTATAAAAATGTAGTTATCGATAAGCTCAAACGATTAGGTATTCCGTTTCTCTTCTTCACGCTGTTCACATTTGCAGTGAAATTTGCATTTGCCCCGTTTATGAAACGCCCTGTGGAGTTGTCAATTTCGCAGTTTGTCAACAGTTTCCTGTATCCGGGGAGCAATCCCTTAAGCGAAATGTGGTTTGTCGCAACTCTCTTTATTATCATGCTTACCTACCCTCTCTTGAAATATATGATTACAAGTCCCTTCAAGATTGGAATACTCTTATTGGGGTGTATCGCACTGAATCTATTTTTTCCTGCCGATATTGAGTTGCTCTGCCTCTCCAATGTGGCTTATATGCTGATTTTCTTTTGTCTGGGGATACTCTTTTGTCAATTTCACCTGCACCAATACCTGAGCACACCTTGGATATTCATCGTGCTATTGGCTCTATTCTGTGCCTTTACGCTTATTCCGGGATGCCCCAGGCTGCTACTAAATCTCTCGGGCATACTCGCTTCAACCTCTTTAGCTCTTAATCTGGCACCTTTGACACCTCGGCTGTTTGCTTCGTTCAGAGATTATACATTCCAAATCTTTTTACTGG
This sequence comes from uncultured Barnesiella sp., assembly GCF_946496565.1. Lineage (NCBI taxonomy): Bacteria > Pseudomonadati > Bacteroidota > Bacteroidia > Bacteroidales > Barnesiellaceae > Barnesiella > uncultured Barnesiella sp. The sequence goes on along the minus strand of NZ_CAMMHD010000006.1, from coordinate 96,641 downwards.
GTATCTTCCCGCAAATAGCCATTCGAATCGTATACACGAAAATCCCCCATTCCGAGGTCTCCTATTGGACTCTCTATCTGGCCAGCATTCTCATAGGTATCTATCTCCCGGTACTCGTTGCCAAAATCATCAAGAAAATACCTTCCCCGCTCATACACCGTTGCTTCGGTCTGTAACCTACCTCCGCCGTTTGAAAAAGCTCTTCATCAAGGCGGCGCACTCGTCGGCCAGAATACCAGACTCGACGCGGGTTTTGGGGTGCAGGGCTTCGGGAGCAAAGCGGCGGTAACCCCGCTTGTCGTCGCCGGCCCCGAAGACGACACGCGACAACTGCGACCATCCGATAGCCCCGGCACACATTACACAAGGCTCCAGGGTAACGTAGAGGGTACAGTCGGTCAGATACTTGCCCCCCAACGAAGCGGCCGCCGAGGTGATGGCTTGCATCTCGGCATGAGCCGTCACATCGCCCAGACACTCGGTCAGGTTATGGGCCCGGGCTACTACACGGTTCTTACACACCACTACGGCCCCCACCGGAATTTCGCCAGCCTCGAAAGCCGCCCGGGCCTCCTGCAAGGCCATCCGCATATATCGCTCGTCTTTTTCTTTATCGTCCATCATTCTGTTGCACTTATAAAAAAAGTGGAGAATCCCCGGTCGCTACCGACTCAAGGACTCTCCGCAAAGTTAACGCATAAAACAATTTCAATCAATCTTTCAGGTAATAAACCACCGAGGTCACTACGCGCACGTGTTTTAAATAAGGTGTATTGGCATCGCGATCCTCGATAGAGAACTGCCCCTGATAGGCCGAAGAGATTTTGCCCAGCTTGCTGTCCGAATCCTTGGCAAACTTCTCGGCGGCGATACGGGCATTCTGGGTGGCCTCGGCAATCATCTCGGGTTTCAATTCGTTCAACTTGGTAAAGAGGAACTGCGTGTTGTACTGGTAGTCGCCCGACACGATGGCTACCCCCTGCTCCAGCAGAGAGGCCTGTTTCACAATGAGCTCGCGCACCTTGTCGACCTGATTCGACGAAACGGTGATAACCGAGGTGACGTTGTAGCGATACGGATTATTGAGGTTGCTATATCGGTCGGCCTGCATGTCGACGATGCTGGGAGGGGCCACCGAAATTTCGTTCTCGCCAATACCATTCGATTTCAAGAAATCGATCACGATTTTGTTCTTGGCATTCACCGCCCGGTATATCGAGCTCAAATCGTTGCCCAACTCCTTATATACCAGCGGCCAGATGACCCGATCGGCCGGGACTTCCCGCTCCGAAAGGCCTTTCACCGAGACCGTTCGCACAGCCTCTTTCGACTTGACGATGCCACTCTCGATACGCTGGCCCAACAAAAACAGGCCCAAGGCTACAATGATAGCCGGTACAATCCACTTGTTTTTCATATCTCTTCTATTCTTACGGATTACATACTCCTGCACAAATATATAACTATTATTGAATAATTGAATAGATAACGCTTAAAAACCATTTTCCCCCTATTCTCTTTCACTTTATCTGCACTCCGGCTTCCGATTCCCGCCGAATCTTCGTATATTCGCTACCCAATCGCAAGCCTATGGCACAACACAACCAATTGGGAAAGACCGGCGAAGAACGGGCGGCCGAATACCTCATCTCAAAGGGGTACATCATTCGCGACATCAACTGGCGCAGCGGGAAGATGGAGCTCGACCTGGTGGCCTATCGCGACACGACCCTCGTCGTAGTCGAGGTGAAGACCCGCAGCAGTCTCGACTTTCTACGCCCCGAAGAGGCGGTGACCCTGCGCAAAATCAAGAATATCGTGCGGGCTACCGATGCTTACATACGCCTGTTCAATATCCCGTTCGAGGTGCGATTCGACATCATCACCCTTGTGGGCAATAACGACAGCTTCGAAATCGAGCATATCGAAGATGCCTTTCTCGCCCCTCTTAACTGTTAACATTCATCTGCAAACGCAATGGAAACCAAAGAGATAATTTTCACCAAAGACCACCTGGTCGAAACCGCTTCGACCAACACCTATCTGCAACAACTCGATACCGACCGGCACTTGCCCGAGGGCCATATCGTCTACACCGATACCCAACGGGCCGGACGTGGACAACGGGGCAACTCGTGGGAATCGGAACCGGGCAAGAACCTTACCTTCAGCCTGCTGCTGCGCCCCGAACACATCCCGGCCAACCAACAGTTTCTGCTCTCGCAGGCCGTTTCGCTGGCCATGACCGACCTGCTCGGCCGCTATGCCACAGGCTTCTCCATCAAATGGCCCAACGACATCTACTGGGAGGACAAGAAGATAGCCGGCATCCTCATCGAAAATGTATTGAGCGGCACCACTTTTGCCCGCTCCATCGTGGGCATAGGACTCAACATCAACCAAGCAACTTTCGTGAGCGATGCTCCCAACCCCGTTTCGCTGTTCCAGATTACGGGTCATACCTACGACATCGAGGCGGTTCTCGACCAGTTTGTCGATGCTTTCCGCACCCGCTACCTGCAAACATTCGACATCGGCTCGGTCCAGGCGCTGCGCGAAGAGTATGCCGCCACCCTCTACCGCAACGACGGAGTGTATCCCTATTGCAGCGAGGGCGAAACCTTTTATGCTTCGATTACAGGGGTAGAACCCGACGGCCACCTGATACTCACGACCGATACGGGCGAAGAGCGGCGCTTTGCCTTCAAAGAGGTATCATTCCTGCTTTAACCGCCAGAGCAGCGGTTTCACAATGCCGCTGAGCTGGGGCAGCTCGTCGGTCAGCCCGTCCAGCCGGGCCAGTTGGTCATTCAAATAGCGGTTGCTGCGAGTCTGGGCAGCCGTTGTAAAGTAGCGGCGGGCCGCAGCAATATCGGCAGCGAGCACCTCGCGCTTGGCCTCGCGATAGTACGAGGCCTGCACCGGTGGCTGCCCCACCTCCTCGAGATAACGGGTATCTATCGAATCGAGTCGTTCCTGCCCCTTGACGGCATAGTAGCTACCCAGAAAAAGATTGGCATCGAAGTCGAGCGAGTCGATTTGCAGAATCGACTTCTGCACCTCGACAGCGGCCTCGCTGTCGCCGGCCAGCAGCAGGGCGTTGGCCTTCGACTTCAGGTAGTTGACCTGACGGGGCATCACCTCCAGCAATTCATCGGCAATAGCCAGCGTGTGAGCGGCATCGTGCCGGAACTCGTAATAGCCCAACAGATAATTATTCGCGACACGTGTGAACCACGGCTGCTCGCTCTTGACCAGCAGCAGCACCTGCTCATACACGCCGGTCTGCCCGATGGCCCGGGAGCACACATCGATGCCCGTAAAGAGCGAATCGAGCGAGAGCCCCTGCATCTCGGACCGCACCACATATTGCATGATAGCCGCCGAGTCGTTGATCATGGCCGAAGCAACCACCGCATCGACATAGGTTTTCACCCGACCGGGTCGACGCTCGAGCAGCGTGTCGTACATGGCAAGGGCATCGCGCCACTCGGCATTCACAAAATGGTCGTCGGCCTTCCGCAACACGGTGCGATACGGCAGTTCGCCCCACATCGGCAAAAGAGTGGCACAAAACAGAAACAGACCTATTACCCGCCTCATATTCATACGCTTAATCGGAGATATTATCACTGGACAAATATACGCATTCGGCAGCGGAATATCGGTAAAGAAGTGGCTAAAAAAACGAAACTGCCATTTTTCTCACAGAATTTGCGACCCAAAAGTCAGAGAATAATAAAAATTCACTATTTTTGAAAACCAATAAAACTGACAAACACAGAGTGGTTATGAGCAATCGTTACAAAAGAATACTCCTGAAACTGAGCGGCGAATCGCTCATGGGTGAAAAACAATATGGCATCGACGAAAAACGGGTAACCGAGTATGCCTCGCAAATCAAAGAGATTGCCGGGATGGGTATCGAAATCGGTATCGTCATCGGCGGCGGCAACATATTCCGCGGATTGAGCGGAACGACCCAAGGGGTCGACCGGGTGAAAGGCGACCAGATGGGCATGTTGGCCACTGTCATCAACAGCCTGGCCTTGAGTTCGGCGCTCGAGAAGGTAGGCCAAAAGGCCCGGGTATTCACGGCCATCAACATGTTCCCCATCGGCGAGCATTACAGCAAGTGGAAAGCCATCGAGGCCATGCAGAAGGGCGAAATCGCCATTATCTCGTGCGGAACGGGCAACCCCTTCTTCACCACCGACACCGGTTCGGCCCTGCGCGGTATCGAAATCGAAGCCGACGTGATGCTCAAGGGTACCCGCGTCGACGGCATCTACACGGCCGACCCCGAGAAAGCCCCCACCGCCGTGAAGTTCGACAAGATCAGCTACGACGAAATCTACACCCGCGGCCTGAAGGTAATGGACCTCACCGCCACCACCCTCTGCAAAGAGAACCACCTGCCCATCATCGTATTCGACATGGATACCGTGGGCAACCTGAAAAAGGTATTGTCGGGCGAGAACATCGGCACCCTGGTATATTAACCGGCCCGCTTGGTCATTCTCGAAAAAAAGAGTACATTTGTTCACAAAACTATTAGAAACTTTTCAACCCTACTTTATTATGGACGACGTAAAAACATATCTCAACACGGCCGAAGAAAAAATGTCTATGGCTATCGAATTCCTCGACGAGGCTCTGGCTCACATCCGGGCCGGTAAAGCAAACCCGCGGATTCTCGACGGCATACGGGTCGACTACTACGGCAGCCAGGCCCCGCTCTCGAATGTAGCCAACATTTCGGTGCCCGACGCCCGCACCATCGTCATCACCCCGTGGGAAAAATCGATGTTCCGGGTTATCGAAAAAGCCATTCTCGACTCCGAGCTGGGCATCACCCCCGAGAACAACGGCGAAATTATCCGGCTCTCCATTCCCCCGTTGACCGAGGAACGACGCAAAGCGCTCGTGAAACAGTCGAAACAAGAGGCCGAAAATGCCAAAGTGAGCGTACGTAACGCCCGCCGCGATGTAATCGACGCCTTGAAAAAGGCCCAGAAAGAGGGCATGTCGGAAGATGTAGCCAAAGACGGCGAAACTTCGGCCCAGAAACTGCACGACAAATACATGAAGAAGATCGACGACATCTTCGCCGAGAAAGAGAAAGAGATTCTCACCGTATAACAACACCCACGTGTTGGCCGTACAAGAGGTGAGCCGGGTCGAAAAACCACAGGCTCACCTCCTTTTTATTTCCATTTCCAAAACTTTCTGCTACATTTGTAACCTAAAAACCGATTACGTGGAAGGGCTTGTCATCAAAAATACGGGTAGCTGGTATATCGTGCGCACCGATGCGGGCGAGTCGATACCGTGCAAAATCAAGGGGAATTTCCGATTGAAGGGAATACGCAGTACCAACCCGGTATCGGTGGGCGACCGGGTCGACATCGAGATGAACCCCGACCATACCGCCTTCATCACCCGCATACACGAGCGGAAGAACTACATCATACGCCGGGCCTCCAACCTGTCGAAAGAGTCGCACATCATCGCCGCCAACATCGACCTGGCCCTGCTTGTGGTCACCGTCAACTCGCCCCTCACCTCGACCACCTTCATCGACCGCTTTCTGGCCACGGCCGAGGCCTACCGCATACCCGTGCACATCGTCATCAACAAGTGCGACACCTTCACCCCCGACGACCGGGAGTATGCCGAGGCACTCTGCCACCTCTACCGCTCCATCGGCTACGAGTGCCGCTGCGTGTCGGCCGCCACGGGCGAGGGGTTCGACTTCATCACCGACTCGCTCAAAGATCGCATCACCCTGCTATCGGGCAACTCGGGGGTGGGGAAATCGACCATCATCAGCCGCATCCTGCCCGGTGTCGAAATCAGAATCGGTGCCGTATCGACCGCCCACCACAAGGGCATGCACACGACCACCTTCTCCGAGATGTACCCGCTGCCTCAAGGGGGATACCTCATCGACACCCCGGGCATCAAGGGGTTCGGCACCATCGACTTCAACCCAAGCGAGGTGGCTCACTTCTTCCCCGAGATATTCGAGATTTCGCGGGGATGCCGCTTCAGCGACTGCACCCACCGGCACGAACCCGGCTGTGCGGTGTTGAAGGCTCTCGAAAATCACGAGATAAGCGAATCGAGATACGCCAGCTACCTGAGCATCATCGACGATAGTTCCGACGGGAAATACCGAGAAGCCTTTTGACAACCCGCATCCATCCCGACTCAGGCGACCGGCCTATCGCTCAAAAACAAGAAAGATTATGAAGAGGATTTGTATTACTTATCGTCACGCAGCCATCGTATTTCTGACCGCAACTTGTCTTCTGTCGGCCGGAGCTGCTCCTAAAAAAAGCCGTACCGCTGCAACCCCTCGCGATACCAATACCGCCGTAAACATACCCGACTCGCTGATGAAGCCACTGTCGGTACCTCTGCCTCAAACTCTGGTCGACAAACAAATCGACAGCCTCATCGTCTATGCCCGCAAATATACCGGCACCCCCTACCGCCGGGGTGGAAAGGGACCCAATCGATTCGACTGCTCGGGATTCATGCAATATGTCTTCAACCACTTTTCCTACCCGCTCAACGCCAGTTCGGCTTCGCAGTTTCTGCAGGGCATCTCGGTAGCCGACGAACAGATACGCCGGGGCGACCTGGTATTTTTCAAGGGGAGTAACAGCCGCCGGGCAAGGGTGGGACACGTAGGACTGGTAACCGAAGTCTACCCCGACGGGCGATTCAAGTTCATACATGCCTCTACCTCGCAGGGTATACGCGAGGATTGGAGCTCGTCGCCCTATTATGCAAAACGGTACATGGGAGCCCGCCGTATCTACTTTGCTCAAATAGACCAAAGTCTCATCCTCGATGCCATTATCGACCTCGAGGAGATCGACGACGATACCCCTTTCGATGGAGATTGAATAATCGGTCCTGATCAGGCTGCCGGAATCTTCAGCCGCTGTCCCGGCCGGATGGCATTGCCTTTCAGATTGTTTTCGCGCTTAATGTCTTCGGCCGAAATGCCTTTATACTTTTGGGAGATGGTCCACAGACTTTCGCCTTTGCGCACCGTGTGATACTTCGACGCCGAAGAACCGCTTTTACTTTTGGCCGACGAAGCTGCTACAGCCGTACTGCTGCTCTTCTTCGCCCCCTTGCTGCTCACGGCCAATCGCTGCCCGATACGCAGATAGGAGCTCTTGCTCAGGTTGTTCCAGGCCCGCAGATTGCTCACCGATACGCCATACTTCTGAGCTATCTTCGAGAGAGTCTCACCCTTGCGCACCTTGTGATAGACCATCGTGCCGGGGGCAATACCGGCCGGCTCGACCGAAGTGCGCTGCGCATACAGCTCGGCATCATGGGCAAAAATATCGTCCTGTGCCTCGATATAGGCATAGACCTGCTGCGAAGGCAAGATGAGTGCATAGGGGCGAATGTTGCCCGGGATAATGTCGCGGCGGTACTGGGGATTGAGGCTGCGAATCTCCTCGATCGGGATTTGCAGCACATCGGATATTTGCTTGAGGTGCACCCGGCGAGTCACCTGCACCGTATCGGTCAGGAGGGGCCGACGTGTAAGCACGGGACAAATATTGTGGTCGTTGTAATAGTTCATCACATAGTTGACGGCAATGAAGGCCGGCACGTATCCCCTCGTCTCGCGAGGCAGGTAAGGATAAATCTCCCAATAGTCGGTCTTGCCGCCCGAGCGACGGATGGCCTTGCTCACATTGCCGGGGCCGCAGTTGTACGAGGCTATAGCCAATGCCCAGTCGTGATAGATGCCGTAGAGGTCTTTGAGGTAGCGGGCCGCCATGGCCGACGACTTGATGGGATCGCGGCGCTCGTCGACCAGGCTGTTCACCTCGAGTCCCATGCTCTTGCCGGTCTTCACCATGAACTGCCACAAGCCGGCGGCACCCGCACGCGAAGTGGCATCGGGTCGCAGTGCCGACTCGATGATGGGCAGATATTTCAGTTCGAGCGGGAGCCCTTCACGCTCGAGAGCCTCCTCGAAGATAGGCATGTAGTAGGTACTCAGACCCAGCAGGTTCTCCACCAGGGCACGACGTCGTTGCACATACATGTCGATATAGCGACGCACCACGCTGTTGTAGGGCATCTCGATAACCGTGGGCAGTTGCGACAGCTTGCGGATATAGACCGAGTCGGGATAATCGATATTCACGCTGTTTTCCAGGCACGAATTGTCGACCACGGCATACTGCTGCATGTACCAGTTGATCAGCAGTGTATTCAAATCGGCCTCCATACTCTCGGGATACACTTCGGTACTGTCAGAGACCAATATCTCCATCGAGTCGGGCAAGGCCACCTCGGTCGTATCCAACTCGATATACTCCTCGTCGAGCTCCACCCCCTGGGCGAAGCTACACAACGAAAGCCCCAAACCTGCTAAAATAAATCCTATCCTCTTCATTATCCTCTTTCTCTTTATTCCAATTCATTAAAACGTAATCGCACACTGCACACCCACCGCCGGCAATGCCGATCGGCCGGTGGGTATCACGGCCGGCTGCCACTGCATCGATATGTCGGGGCTCACGTCGAAGTGATACAACTGGGCATCGACATAGGCATCGATCATACAGATGGCATAGAGCCCGATCATGCAGATGATACAGAGGTCGCGATACTGCCGGTAGTAGTCCTTGCGCTGCTTCAGCACGCTGGTGAGCCAATCCTTGTCTATATCCTCCTCCTTGTAAGCCGAGGAGAAAAAGTCCATATAGCTGTTGGTCGTGGGGTCGCTGTCCATGATATCGAGATAGGCCCGCTGGTAGTCGGCCAACATGTTGCTGTTCCAGGTCGTCGCATAGAAGAGCCCCACATAACCGCCCACGACGATAGGCAGTTTCCAGTAGCGGCGGTTGTAAATCTGCCCCAGTCCCGGGAAGAGGGCCGACAGCCACACCGCCCGCATGGGGTCGGGGTTGAACGAGGCGGGACGCCACGACTTGCGGTGGGTCGATTTCAGCTGGGCGGTATCGGCCAGGGCAATCTGCCCCAGCGAGTCGGTAATCATCAGGGGTACCGAGTCTTGCAGCAGCGCGCCTATGCTGTCGCCCGAGGCCACCGACACCGAGTCGGCCACCACTTGCGGCTCGACGGCCCGTATCGAATCGGCCGGGAGGCTCTTGGCCCCCTGGGCCTGACGGGCTGCACCCGGGACGAGCCGTCCGCCGGTAACAGGCCGCGACAATTCGGGAACCGCGCCCAACGACGTCAAGCTCCACCACCCTATTATCCACACCAGTATCGAGGCTCTTTTCCAGCCCATGTTACCCGATAGTCTCAAAACTCTATTTCAATTTATCGAACAAACCGATAATTCGTTCTAAGTCTTCCTCGTTCTTAAACGGGATCGATATTTTTCCTTTTCCTTTCTCGTCGCAGCTAAACTGCACTTTGGCTTGGAAGAAGTCGGAGAGATGCGATTTGAGCACGTTGTACTCCTGCCGCATCATCACCTTCTTCTGTGCCTTCTTGCGGGCACGTTCGCCACCGGCCGCAAGGGTCTTGGCCAACTCCTCGACGTTGCGCACGCTCAACCCGTCGGAGAGGATGCGCTCGTAGAGCTCGAGCTGCAGGGCCGGGTCGGAGACCGAGAGCAGAGCCCGGGCGTGACCCATGTCGATGCGCTTGTCGCGCAGGCCTATCTGTACCTCGGCCGGGAGTTTCAACAGCCGCAGGTAGTTGGCTATGGTGGTCCGTTTCTTGCCCACCCGCTCGCTCAGCTTCTCTTGCGTGAGCTGATAGAGCTCGATGAGCTTCTGGAAGGCCAGGGCGATTTCAATCGCGTTCAAGTCTTCGCGCTGGATGTTCTCGATGAGAGCCATCTCCATGAGGGTCTCGTCCTCGGCCGTACGCACATAGGCGGGAATCGTGTCAAGCCCGGCCATCTGGGCAGCGCGGTAACGGCGTTCACCGGCAATTATCTGGTAGTCGCCGCCCTCCAACTGTCGGAGCGAAATGGGCTGTATGATGCCCAACTCGCGAATCGAAGCCGCCAACTCCTCGAGCGCCTCCTGGTCAAACTCGCGCCGGGGCTGGTCGGGGTTGGGCACAATCCGCGACAACTCTACTTCATGAATCGAGGAGGTACCGCTGGTAACGATGTTGTCCATCGAAATCAGGGCATCCAGTCCTCTACCCAATGCACTTCTTTTAGGTGCTGACATATCTTTGTTCTCCTTCTTTTCTACTATCTATCGATTCTTGGTAATCAACTCTTTGGCCAGCTCCATGTGGTTGACGCTACCCCGCGACTCGCAGTCGTAGAGCAACGCCGGCAGGCCGTGACTGGGGGCCTCGCTCAAACGGATGTTCCGTTGGATTACCGTATTGAACACCAGACTGCCGAAGTGGCCTTTCAGCTCTTCGTAAATCTGGTTGGCCAGTCTCAAACGCGAGTCGTACATCGTGAGCAGAAAGCCCTCGATTTCGAGCTTCGGGTTCAGTTTCGATTTGATTATCTTAATCGTATTCAACAATTTGCTAATCCCCTCCAGCGCGAAATATTCGGCCTGTACGGGGATAATAACAGAATCGGCCGCGGTGAGGGCATTGACCGTAATCAGTCCCAACGAGGGCGAGCAGTCGATCAATATGTAGTCGTAGTCGTCGCGCACTTCGTTGAGCGCCTGCGCCAACACCCGTTCGCGGTTTCTCATATTCATCAGTTCCAGCTCGGCACCCACCAAGTCGATATGCGAAGCTACCAGGTTAAGCCCGTCGACACAGGTATCTACCACCGAATCCTTAATCGAGGCCTGTCCTACCAGACACTCGTAGATCGACGATTTCACCTGTTGCGGGTCTATGCCCAGACCCGACGAGGCATTGGCCTGAGGATCGGCATCGAGGAGCAAAACCTTCTTTTCCAAAACAGCCAGAGAGGTAGCCAAATTGATCGAAGTCGTCGTCTTCCCGACGCCCCCTTTTTGATTTGCAATAGCGATAATTTTACCCATACTGTTATTTTTTCACTATACAAAGGAATATCTTTTCATCCACATTACGCACTCTGGTGTACTCGAAAATAGTCCAATTGTTGATAAGTGGCCCCTTTTGTTGATAAACACAACAGCCACTTCGCTGTTTTTCTGCGTAAAGATACACTTTTTTTCAGAGACTTCCACCAGAAACGGCCGCCTCTTTTACCTATTTTAGGACTCCATATTATCCGTTAAAATATAAAAGATTAAGATTTTTATTCATTACTTTTGCATCATTAAACAGATTTCCGCATGATATGAAAAAAATAATTCATTCTCAGCGACCGCTCATCCTCATCACTAACGATGACGGCATCCAGGCCAGGGGATTGCAGCAGGTCGCCCAATTTCTGAAACCGCTGGGCGACATCGTAGTGGTGGCCCCCGACGGCCCCCGCTCGGGACAGAGCTCGGCCATCACGGTCACCGTGCCCCTGCGCATGAAGGTAATCGACGAGCAGGAGGGCTTCTGCCAGATCAGCACCAACGGTACGCCCGTCGACTGCATAAAACTGTCGATGAATATTCTGTTCGACCGTCGCCCCGACCTCATCGTCTCGGGCATCAACCACGGCTCCAACTCGGGCGTAAGCGTGGTCTACTCGGGCACCATGGGTGCCGTGTTCGAGGGAGCGCTGCTGCACATCCCCTCCATAGGTTTCTCACTCTGCAACCACAAGGCCGATGCCGACTTTGCACCGTGCCGCGACCTCGTGGTCGACATCTGCCGGAAGGCACTCGCCGCCAAGCAATGGCCGCAGGGTATCGGGCTCAACGTGAACATACCCAACCGTCCGCAACTCAACGGCGTGAAGCTGTGCCGGGCCGCCCAGGGATACTGGACCGAAGAGTATGACTGCCGCGTCGACCCGCACGGCCGGGAATACTTCTGGCTCACCGGCACCTTCAAAAACAACGAACCCGATGCCACCGATACCGACGAGTATTGGCTCGACCGCGGCTACGCCACCATCGTACCCTGCTCGACCGACTGCTCGGCCGTCGGCACCGCACCCGAGTTTGCCTCGATATTGAACCTGTAAATTACAGCAGGGGGTGAAACCCCTACTCTAACAGGCAATACAAGGGTGCGTTCCGGTTCTCCAATCGAGCGCACCCTTTTGCAAGACACAGCCCGGACAACTCACGGGAGGCAAAGGTGCAAGGGAGGGGGTTATAGCGTCGAAAAAATTTCTCCTCTTCTCCCCACATCCGAGCCACACCCGACCGACCGGCAGGCTCAAAGGCTGTTTTATTGCATAAGCATGCAGTTAGAGTTTAAATTTCGCCCTATACTGTAAAAAATATACAAATTTTATTCCATTATTCTATTTTTTAGTTATATTTGTCGCATAATTATTCAACAGTAAAATTCGCATTATGAAAAATAAAGCTGCTCGTCTACAAGCAATACGAGAAATCATCATCCACTCGAGGGTAAAAAGCCAGGACGAAATTCTGCAACGTCTGCATGAATCGGGCTTCGACCTGACCCAAGCCACCCTCTCGCGCGACTTGAAGCAACTGCGCATCGCCAAGGTTCCCGGCAGTGACGGCTCCTACGTCTACATCATGCCCGAAATCGGGAGCGTAGGGAAACTCATGCAGGAGAAGCTGGCCGACAACTCCGGACGTCCAGTCTCGGGGAGCTTCATCTCCATCAACTTCTCGGGCAACCTGGCAGTCATCAAGACCCGCCCCGGATATGCCGGCAGTCTGGCCTACGACATCGACAGCAACACGCCGCCCGAAGTGCTGGGCACCATCGCCGGTGACGACACGGTGCTGGTGATTCTCGAAGAGAACATCAACCACCAGCAAGCCATGTTGGCGCTCTCGCCCTTCATGCCCGACCTGCACAAGTAACCACACAAATTCTACGACGCTATAACCCCCTCTTAAGGAGAAGAGGACAAACACATTATGGAAGAAGAAATCAAAGTCATCGTTGCCGACGAAAGACATATCCCCTACGTCGACACCATCCTCGACACCATCGAGAAAGCAGCCAAGATAAGAGGAACCGGTATTGCCAAACGGTCTCCCGAATATGTAAAACAGAAGATGCTCGAGCGCAAGGCCATCATCGCGCTCGACGGCGACAAGTTTGCCGGCTTCTGCTACATCGAGAGCTGGAGCAACAAGCAATTCGTGGCCAACTCGGGCCTCATCGTCGTCGACGCCTATCGCGGTCACGGCCTGGCCAAACGCATCAAACGCAAAGCCTTCGAGCTGTCGCGTGAGCGATTCCCCGAAGCCAAAATATTCGGACTCACCACCGGCGAGGCCGTGATGAAAATCAACAACGAACTGGGCTACCGCCCCGTGGCATTTGCCTCGCTCACCGACGACCCCGCCTTCTGGAAAGGGTGCGAGAGCTGCGTCAACTTCGACATTCTGCAGCGCAACAACCGCCGCATGTGCCTCTGCACCGGCATGCTCTACGACCCCCACGAACACGAAAACAACGACAACCAACCTCAAAAATAACTGCATATCATGGCTAACAAGAAAGTAGTATTGGCTTTTAGCGGAGGTCTCGACACCTCCTTTTGTGTAAAATACCTGTCGCAGGAGTGCGGGTATGACGTCTATACCGCCATTGCCAACACCGGCGGTTTCGGTCCCGAAGAGTTGAAATCGATCGAAGAGCGAGCCTACCGACTGGGCGCCGTCAAGCACGCTACGCTCGACATCACCCAGGAGTATTACCAGAAGAGCATCAAATACATGGTGTTCGGGAATGTGCTGCGCAACGGCACCTACCCCATCTCGGTAAGTTCCGAACGTACTTTCCAGGCCATCGCCATCATCAACTATGCCAAGGAGATCGGGGCCGACTACGTGGCCCACGGCAGCACCGGTGCCGGTAACGACCAGGTGCGGTTCGACCTTACGTTCCAGATTCTGGCCCCCGAAATCGGTATCATCACCCCCACCCGCGACATGACCCTCACCCGCGAATACGAAATCGAATACCTCAAGAAGCACGGCTACACGGCCGACTTCAAGAAGATGGAATACTCGATAAACAAAGGGTTGTGGGGCACCAGCATCGGCGGCAAGGAGACCCTCAAGAGCAACCAGACGTTGCCCGAGGAGGCCTACCCCTCGCAGATGACGGCCACGCAGAGCCGCACCCTCACACTCGACTTCGTGAAGGGCGAGATTGCCGCCATCGACGGGCAGGCCTACGACGACAAGGTGAAGGCCATACAGGCCCTCGAAGCCATCGCCTCGCCCTATGCCATAGGCCGCGACATGCACATAGGCGACACCATCATCGGCATCAAGGGCCGGGTAGGATTCGAAGCCGCCGCCCCCATGCTCATCATCGCCGCCCACAAAATGCTCGAGAAGCATACCCTCACCAAGTGGCAGCAATACTGGAAGGACCAGGTAGCCACGTGGTACGGCATGTTCCTGCACGAGGCCCAGTACCTCGAGCCGGTCATGCGCGACATCGAGGCCTTCCTCGACAGCTCGCAGCACAACGTCACCGGCCGCGTAATCATCGAGTTGCACCCCTACCGCTACGTGCTGGTGGGCATCGAGAGCGACTACGACCTGATGAAGTCGGACTTCGGCGAATACGGCGAGGTGAACAAGGCCTGGAGCGCCGACGATGTGAAGGGCTTCACCAAAATTTTGGGCAACCAGATGAAAATTTTCTATTCCATACAAAATAAAAACAAAAAATAAATCGTAGATTAGAGTCCGAAAATCAAAACTGTCAACCCCATCGTTATGATTAAAGTAGGTATTATAGGCGGCGCAGGGTATACCGCCGGCGAATTGATAAGATTGTTGATCAACCACCCCGATGTAGAGATTGTGTTCGTACACAGCGAAAGCAACGCCGGAAACCGAGTGACCGACGTTCACACCGGACTGTTCGGCGAGACCGACCTTGTCTTTACCCGCGAGATGCCCTTCGACGAAATAGACCTGCTCTTCTTCTGCACGGCACACGGCGACACCCGCAAGTTCATGGAGAGCCACAAGCTGCCCGACGAGCTGCGCATCATCGACCTCTCGGCCGACTATCGGCTCGATGCCCCCGACAACGACTTCGTCTACGGGCTGCCCGAGCTGAACCGCAAGTACATCATCCGCTCCAAGCATGTGGCCAACCCGGGTTGCTTCGCCACGGCCATTCAACTGGCGCTGCTACCGCTGGCCAAGAACCTGCTGCTCAACAGCGAGATACACGTGCACGCCATCACCGGCTCGACCGGCGCGGGGCAGAAGCCCTCGCCCACCAGCCACTTCAGCTGGCGCAACGACAACATCTCCATCTACAAGCCGTTCAACCACCAGCACCTGTCCGAGATACGGCAGAGCCTCTCGAAGTTGCAGAACAGCTTCTCGGCCCCCATCAACTTCATCCCCGTCAGGGGTAACTTCTCGCGGGGCATCTTTGCCACGCTCTACCTCGACTGCCCCGTCGAGCTGGAGCTGCTGAAGGAGCTGTACAACACCTACTACGACGATCATAACTTCACCTTCCTCACCGACCGGATGCCCGACCTGAAGCAGGTGGTCAACACCAACAAGTGCCTCCTCTATCTCGAGAAGCACGACGGCAAACTGCTCATCGTCTCGGTCATCGACAACCTGTTGAAAGGAGCCTCGGGACAAGCCGTACACAACATGAACCTGCTGTTCGGCCTGCACGAACGGGTGGGGCTGCAGTTGAAACCTTCGGCTTTTTAAGCTGGAAACTGTTATGAAACTATTTGACGTATATCCGCTGTTCGACCTGGAAATCGTAGCCGGGAAAGGGTGCTACACCTACGACACGCAGGGCACCGAGTACCTCGACCTCTACGGTGGTCACGCCGTCATCTCCATAGGCCACTCGCACCCCTGCTACGTGAAACGCATTACCGAGCAGGCCCAGAAGCTCGTCTTCTACTCCAACTCGGTTATCAACAGCCTGCAACAGCAACTGGCCGACAAGCTGGGCGCCCTGTCGGGGTATGACGACTATGCCCTCTTCCTCATCAACTCGGGGGCCGAGGCCAACGAAAACGCGCTGAAACTGGCCTCGTTCCACACCGGCAAGAAGAAGGTCATCGCCTTTGCCCACTCCTTCCACGGCCGTACCTCGGCCGCAGTCAAGGTGACCGACAACCCCCGCATCGTCGCCCCCATCAACGACACCTTCGAGGTGGCTTTCCTCCCCCTCAACGACATGGCTCGTGTCGAGCAGGAGATGGCCGCCGGCGACGTCTGCGCCGTCATCATCGAGGGCATACAGGGCGTGGGCGGCATTCAGGTACCCGACGCGCAGTTCCTGCGCGACCTGCGCGAGGCCTGCACCCGCCACGGAGTCGTGCTCATCGTCGACGAAGTACAGTCGGGCTACGGCCGCACGGGCAAGTTCTTTGCCCACCAGCATGCCGGCATACGCCCCGACCTCATCACCATGGCCAAGGGCATGGGCAACGGATTCCCCATCGGGGGAGTCCTCATCAGCCCCCAGTTCACCCCCGTATACGGGATGCTGGGCACCACCTTCGGCGGCAACCACCTGGCCTGCGCCGCTGCCTGTACCGTGCTCGACGTGATGCGCGACGAGCACCTCGTCGACAACGCGGCCCGCGTGGGGCAATACCTCATCGACCGGCTCCGGGAGATTCCTCAAATCAAGGAGGTACGGGGCAAGGGGTTGATGATCGGGCTCGAGTTCGACCAGCCCGTCAAGGAGCTGCGCCACAAACTGCTGTTCGAGCAGCACGTATTTACCGGAGCCTCGGGCACGAACGTGATACGATTGCTGCCGCCTCTGTCGCTATCGCAAGAACAAGCCGATTGTTTTATCGGTAAACTTAAAAACATACTTCCATGAAAATAACGATTATAGGATGCGGGAATATGGGTGGAGCCATAGCCCGCGGACTGACCAAAAGCACTTTCGTAAACCCGGACGACATTACAGTGAGCAACCGGGGTAAAGAGAAACTGGAAACGATTCAGGGCGAGATTGCCTCGATTCACACCACCACCGACAACAAGGCCGCCGTGAAGGATGCCGACATCATCGTCCTGGCCGTGAAGCCTTGGGTTCTCGACAGCGTGGCCATCGACATTCGCAAGGAGCTCGACCTTCCCCGCCAGATGATTGTCTCGATTGTAGCCGGCGCCACTATCGAACGCCTGGCCGCTCTCTTCGCTTCGGGCGATGCCATCCCCGCCATCTTCCGGGTGATGCCCAACACGGCCGTGGCTATCCGGCAGAGCATGACCCTCTTCACCCCCTACAACGCCACACCCGAGCAGGTAGACGTCATCAAGACGATGCTCGACAGCCTGGGCAAGAGCCTTCTCGTCGACGAGAGCCTCATGGAGGCCGGCACAGCGCTCTGCTCTTGCGGCACAGCCTTTGCCATGCGCTACATACGGGCTGCCATCGAGGGGGGCATAGAGATGGGATTCCGTCCTCAAGATGCCCAACTGGTCGTAGAACAGACCGTCAAAGGGGCTGCCGAACTGCTGCTCGATACCGGCAACCACCCCGAAGTGGAGATAGACCGCGTGACCACACCCGGCGGCATCACCATCAAAGGACTTAACGAAATGGAGGCCGCCGGATTTTCGGCTGCCGTCGTCCGGGGATTGAAGGCCTCGAAATAGGCACATCCCTCCGAAGAGCTATTGCTGGGCTGGTTTACAAATCGTAAAACCGGTCCAGCAATTTCTTTTTGTAGACCTTGCTCACCCGGAGCTCCGACACCTTGTTGAACGGAGGCAACAACGTGCAGCTGTTCTCCGAAATCATATACAGGTAATTGATATTGATGATATACGACTTGTGAATCTGGATAAACTCGGGAGCGTAATTCAGAATCGTATCGGCCGTGGTCTGGTGTTTCAGAATAAAGTGCTGCAGATTGTTCAGGATTACCTTCCACAACTTGCGCTCCGAATCGTATTTGAAAAAGCCGATATTCTCGGCCCGCACAATGAGCTTGTCGTTGGTAATGGTGGTAATCAGTATCGACTGCATCGGCGACGGCGACGGTATCGAAGGCGGGACAACCATCCGGCGAGACTCGTCGCGCAACAGGTAGTAACGGTCCATAATCAGCGACAGTTCACTGTCGCTCACCGGCTTGAGCAAATAATCGAAAGCCTGCAACCGCAGAGCCGGCAACAGGTATTTCTCGTACGAGGTATAAAATACCACCTTCATATCCCAGTCGATGTGCCTGTCGAGCGACGACAGGAACTCCAGCCCCGACGTGTCGGAGAGCTCCACATCGAGAAAGAGCAGGTCGGGTTTATACCTCAAGACCGTATTCCAACCCTCCTCGCCGTTACCGGCCGTAGCTACCACCCGCACATCGGGGTAGGCTTTCAGCCGGTCGGCCAAGAGCCGTATCGACGGGTTGTCGTCGTCGACGATTACGGTATCAATTCTGTTTTCCATATCAATCGTTTATATCGAAGTTATAGCCGTCGGGGATAATCAGCTGGGCTCGACACCCCTCTTCACCCTCGGGAGTGTGACAGCCGCTCAACTCGAAACTCATCGGCCGCTTGTTGCGGGTGTTGAGCAACTGAATAATCTGGGCAACGACCCGCAAGCCCACTTGGACCTTGTCGCCGCTACGCTGCACGACGGGCAACGGCCCGTTGTTGAGCACCTCGATGCGGATGGCTCCGTCGTGGCGGTCGACCTGTAGCGTCAACCGTTTGGCGGCATCGTGGGGCAGTTTCTTCAAGCCGTGCTTAATGGCATTCTCCACGAAAATCTGCACCATCATCGAGGGCAACTGCACGGCATCCAGCGCAATTCCATCGGCTACCTTTACCTGATAATCAAAATTTTCGCCCAGCGACTCGCCCTCGACAGCTACATAGAGGTTGATAAAATCGAGCTCCTCGCGCAGCGTCGTGATGAAGGCACTCGCCAGCGACTGCCCCTGGCGGAGCATGTCGACCAGGACCCCCAGCGACGAAGGGCGCCCCTCCTGCCGGGCCAGCAACTCGTGGTTGAGGGCATTGTAGATGAAGTGCGGCGTGATGCGGTTGCGGGCATTCTCCATCTTCATGGTCACGATGCGTCGCATCATCTGCTCCTCCCGCTGTTTCACCCGCTTGCGCCGGTAGAAGTAGAAAAAAATCAGCACCAGCACAACGACCGTCACCCCGGCCAGCAGGGCGTAGGTGCGCATCAACTGGGCCTCCTTGTCGCTGATGACCAGGTATTGATTCAGGATGGTGGCATCGCGCTCGTAGCGCATGCGGTTCTCGGCAATCTTCATGCGCACCCGCTCGCTGCGCAGCGAATCGGAGAGGGAGGTGTAGGCCTGACTGTATTCGAATGCCCGCTTCCAGTCGTGACGGGCCTCTGAAAACCGCCGCAGGAAATCGAGCCGCAGCAAACCCTGCTCCGACCGCAGTTCGTCCCGATAGGGATACCGGGCCACCAGCTCGCCGACCTTGTCGAAATCGCCATCTTGCAAAGCCAGTTCCATCTGCTGGGTGCGCAGGTGCGACATCACCATCTCGTTGTGTCCGCTTGCCCCGAAAAACGCCAGATTCTCGGCAATGAGCGGGCGAGCCTGCTCGGGCTGATGCAGCTTCAGGTAGATGTCCGACAGGTTGGCTTGACAGAAGTGGCGCTCCCACTCCATATCGGGATAGTCGAGCAGAAAAGTATCGAGCCGCAAAAAGGTCTCCAGCGCCTGCGGATAATCCTTTTGATAGAAATAGTCGTTACCCAGGCTGTTCAAGTAGTTGAACCGGTCGTAAACCGTCATCAGGGGCCACAACCGGCCGCACTTCTCCCACCAGATTCGACTTTGCTCAAAATCGCGCAGGGTCGTATAGGTCGCAGCCAAACCACTGTACAGCGGAATATAGCTGGCCGTATCGGCCTGAATGGAGTCGGCCAGAGCAATGGCTTGCCGGTAGATCATGGCACTCATCGACAAATCGCCTCCAAACTTGTAGGCATCGGCCAAGTTGGCATAGCACAACAGCTTCTCCGACTCCTCATCACCCTGCTCGGCATAGCGACAGGCCTCTTTCTGATAGAAGAGCATCGAGTCGGCATTGAACACAAACTGGGTGTAATAGATACCCTTGGCCTGCATACATTTGACCATCAATCGGTTACGGAAGTCCGAAAAGGGTTTCCCCGACAAATAGTGCAGCACGCTGTCGGTATTGAGCAATACCGAGTCGGGACGCCCCGTATAGAAATGGCGTACAATATCCTGTGTCACAAAGTTATAATACTCGTCGCTGTCGCGCGCCTCGCGTTTTCCCTGGTTGATGGCCTGAACGACAAACGAAATATTGTGTCTCTTCAGCGAATCGGCTATCGTCTGGTTAATGGCATCGAGCGATACGGTCTCGGACTGTCGAGAGGTACAGCCACTACCCACCAATATCCCGCACAAAAACCAAGGGGCCAATCGCCAAAACTGTATTATTTTCATGGGTCAATCACTTATTCTATAAACAACAGTCAAGGCTCAAAAGGTATAAATCATTCGCGGGCTATGCCTAATCGGAGACAGCATTTTACCACATCCACGAGAGTAGAAAGGGCCCCCCTTTGACAATATCGAGCATCAACCATTTTGCAAGAAACAAAGGTACTACTTTTTTCCGACACGTTTACCATTTTTAAAAACAAACCTGTTAATCCCGATTTTTCACCTCTTATCCAACAATCGGGCCTCTTATCTCAAAAGCCACCTACCGCACAGTTGCCGGGCTGCTTTTATCGTCCTATCTTTGAGTTGTATTTTGTATGGTTACACGGTTCAAAAAAACAAAAGTACAAAACTAAAAAAGGGGACATAAATACAGGAATACTCTTTGTAAAGGCATGAAACATCATGCGGCTTGTTTTCGGGCGAATGCCCGATATAGGAATATCGAAATTCAAGTCCAGAAAGCAGCCGTGAGAGCGCAAGGGGGCTCGAGCAGCCTTTACACGCACATCAAGACAGAGAGGATCTCCATCACAAAACAAGAACCGTTCCGTCGTTAAAAACGACACATTCCTGTATTTTTTTACATGAGGGACTTCCTTGAAATCAAGGGAGTCCTTTTTTGTCGATTGCTCCTGCACGAAAACTCAAGCGCCACTTGCATCGGCTCGCTTTTTTCTCTATCTTTGTTACACGAAGATAGGATGCGGTTCGGCATAAAGTTCAAGTGAACGCTCTATTTTTGAAAAAGATTATACCACCAACAACTCAACAATATGTCTGTAAACAAAGTCATTCTGATAGGTAACGTGGGGAAAGACCCCGACGTGCGATACATCGAAAACAACGTGTGCGTGGCCAACTTCACCCTGGCAACCACCGAACGCGGATATACCACCCAAAGCGGGGTGCAGATACCCGATAAAACCGAGTGGCACAACATCGTGGCCTGGCGCGGCCTGGCCGAAGTGGCCGAGAAGTATGTGCGCAAAGGCACTCAACTCTATATCGAGGGAAAGATTCGTACCCGCTCGTGGGAAGACCAGAACAAGATTCGCCGCTACACCACCGAAATCTATGTCGACAACATGGAGCTGCTGGGCCGTCGCGACAGCCAGGCAACCGCAGCACCGGCTCCGGCCGCACAGCCTCAGGCTCAACCGCAAAGCTACCAGGCTCCGGCCAACCCGGGAAATGCACCGCTTGGCGGAAATAGTGCCGACGACGATTTGCCGTTCTGATAGATTGTTGTAATTTTGCAGGCAATTAACGGGCTACGCTCCTCGTGCCGGTTCAGACCGGCACGAGGAGTTGCCGACCCGGCATCGGGAGAGGCAAGCCTATTGTTTAACTAATACTCATTTTTCTTGGACCCAGATTCGTATTTATCGGTTTTCTCTGCCATCGAAGTGACCTCCCCTTCGGGCGGTGCCATTCTGGCTATCATCCTGGCAGGATTGTTATTGTGTGTCTCTGCTTTTGTTTCAGCTTCCGAAATAGCCTACTTCTCGCTCTCGTCCGAAGAGCTTCACGAGTTTGACAACGACGAGTCTACGACCAACGCCCTGGTCAAAAAGCTGCTTTCCCGTCCCGAGTATCTGCTGGCTACGATACTTATCTCAAACAACCTGGTCAATGTGGCCATCGTTATTCTCTGCAACTTCTTCTTTTCAGATATTCTTCATTTCCACAGCGACGTACTGGATTTCATCTTCCAGACGATTCTGCTCACCTTCCTGCTGCTGCTCTTCGGCGAGGTGATGCCCAAGTTCTATGCCAATCAGAAGCCGGTCAACTGGGTGCGACGCAGTTGCCGGGGGCTGTCGGTACTGGAGAAGATTTTCTCTCCGCTGGCCAACTTGCTGGTCAACACGACCCACATCGTCAACAAGCACATGGTGAAGAAGAGTGCCAACATCTCGATGAACGAACTCTCGCAGGCTCTCGAGATGACTCAGGTCGAGGCGAATGACGAGAAGGAGATGCTCGAGGGCATCATCAAATTCGGCGGCAAAACCGTGCAGGAGGTGATGACGGCCCGCGTCGACATTACCGACGTAGAGATACGTACCGACTTCAAGGAGCTGCTCGACCTCGTCATCGAGACCGGCTACTCGCGGCTGCCCGTCTACGACACCACCGAAGACGACATCAAGGGCATCATATACAGCAAGGACCTCTTGCCCTACATCGGGCAGGATGCCTCGTTCAACTGGCGCAAGCTCATGCGCCGGGCCTACTTCGTGCCCGAGACCAAGATGATCGACGACCTGCTGGAGGAGTTCCGCACGAAAAAAATCCACATGGCCATCGTCGTCGACGAATTCGGCGGCACATCGGGTATCGTCACGATGGAAGATATTCTCGAAGAGATTGTGGGCGACATTAGCGACGAGTACGACGAGGAGGAGAAGAACTACGTCAAGCTCGACGACAACACCTACATCTTCGAGGGGAAAACCCTGCTGAACGACTTCTACAAAATCACGGGACTCGACGAGAGCGAGTTCGGCGACAAGGCCGAGGACGCCGAAACCCTGGCCGGGCTGATTCTCGACATCAAGGAGGATTTCCCCAAGGTGAAGGAGCAAATCGACTACGGCCGTTGCAGCTTCCTGGTACTCGAGCTCGACAAACGACGCATCGGCAAGGTGAAGGTAAAAATCGACCCTGCCAAAACCGAAGAATAACCCCTGCGACCCCATGAAGCCGACCCTTCGCATACGACCCTATCGACTGGCTCTCTACGCGCTGCTCTGTCTCGTGGCCGGATCGGCCGGCTACTCATGCCGCCGCCAGTATACTCCCAAACCCGACGGCTACTTCCGTATCGACCCCTATCCCGATAGCTACCGGCGCACCACGCTGCTGGAGCCAGCCCTCTCGTTCGAGGTCCCCGAGGGGACGGTCGAGACGCTCGACCATGATACGACCCGCCATCACGGTGGGGTACAGTGGCTCAACATCCGGTTCCCCCGCTACCGGGCTACCCTCTATTGCAGCTACCACCCCTTGCGGGGCAATCTGGCCAGCCTGCTCGACGAAAGCCGCGAACTGGTCTACCGCCAGAGCATCCGCCCCGAAGCCGTACAGGCCGGTACCTACGAGAACGACAGTCTGCACATCTACGCCACCCTCTACGACCTCTCGGCCGAGAGCGCCACGCCGCTGCAATTTATCGCGACCGACAGCGTGCGGTACCTGCTGCGAGGCTCGGTCTACTTCGACGAACCGGGTAAAAGCGACTCCATCGCGCCCGTCGTCGGATACCTCTCCGACCACATCGCCCACCTCATCGAAAGCATAGAAACCCCTGCCCGATAGCCATGCCGCTCTACGACTACATATCGACCCCCACCGGAGCCACCGTTGCCTTGTGGCACCTCACCGAAACGGAGCCGGAACTGGCAGCTCTTCTGCCCGAAGAGGAGCGTCTGCGACTGACGGGAGAGGGACTATCGTCCAAACGATTCTGCGAACAGGCGGCCACCCGTCTGCTGCTCGAGCACATGGAGGCTACCCGCGGAGCCCTCGTGGCCCATACGGAAGAAGGGCAACCCTATCTGCCGGGACGCCCGGGGCACCTCTCCATCTCGCACACCCGCCAATGGGTGGCCGTGGCGTGGCACCCCACCCTGCCGGTGGGGATAGACATCGAGCGGACAGGCGTGCAGGTAGAGCGCGTGGCCACACGCGTATTCGGCGATGCCGAACTGCAGGCACACGCCGACCCGGCCCAGACGCACACCGTGTGGCTGCACCTATGCTGGTCGGCCAAGGAGGCGCTGTTCAAGGCGATACCCGAAACCGAAATCGACTTTCGCGAACACCTGCACCTCACCCCGCCCGACACTATCGAAAAGGAGGGGATATTTACCGCCACCGAGAGCCGCACACCGGCGCGACGCGGTTACCGGCTGTGGTACCGCACCCACCCCGAGTGGGTGATGGTCTGCGCCACGCCCTTACCGTAACTCGGCTTTGAAACCGGCAGCACGCACGGCCTCGACTACCCGCTCGGCCGGCACGTCGGCATTGACGGTCAGCAATTTATCGGGATTCGACAAATCGAGGCTCCACTGCTCGGGAGTCAGAAACTGATTCAACTTTTCGCCAATCTTGGCTACACAACCGGCACATTTGGCCGAAGTCTTTACCTGTATCATGATTCTATCTTTTTGAGATTAAACATCTATTTCTTATCGCAATCGCAAGCTGTTGAGGATAACCGACACCGAACTGAAGGCCATCGCCGCACTCGCCCACATGGGGGTGAGCAATATTCCTATGGGATAGAGCACCCCGGCAGCTACCGGGATACACACCACGTTGTAGCCGAAGGCCCAGAAGAGGTTCTCGCGAATGATGCGCACCGTCTTGCGCGACAGAGTCACAGCCCGCGGCAACAGCAACAGGTCGGAGTTCATCAAGGTCACCATGGCCACATCCATGGCCACATCGGTACCCTTGCCCATAGCCACGCTCACATCGGCACGAGCCAGAGCCTGCGAGTCGTTGATACCGTCGCCCACCATGGCCACGCACTTGCCGGCCTTTTGCAACTCGGCCACGAAACGCTCCTTGTCGTCGGGCAGCACGCCCCACCGATAGAGCTCGATACCAGCCGCCCGGGCCACCTCGGCCGCGGTCGACTCCTTGTCGCCGGTGAGCATGTAGACCTCGATACCGCACCGTTTCAACTGCTCCACCGCCTCGCGCGAAGTCGCTTTCAAGGCATCTTTCACCTCAAAGGCAGCCAGCAACTCCCGGTCGTTCCCGAAGTAGATGGTATACCCTTCGGGCAACTCCACCCCCTTCAGCCGCTCTTCGGCCAGGGCCTGGTTGCCTGCCCAGAAGGGGATACCCTCGCAGGTGCAGACCACACCGCGCCCCGTAAGGCTTTCGAAGTCGGCTACCTGCTCGGCCGGCTTGTATCCGCGCTGTCGCAGGTTCTCGGCCAGCGACAGGGCCAACGGGTGCTCCGACTTCATTTCGGCGGCCAGCAATACCGGGGCGTAGCGGTCGAAATCGGGGTAGAGCTTCTCGCCCACCACCTGGGGAGCCCCCTCGGTGAGGGTCCCCGTCTTGTCGAGCACCACGGCATTTACCCGGCACATGTTTTCGAGGGCAAAGGCATCTTTAATAAGGATATGTTGTTGCGCCCCCTTGCCTATCCCCACCGTCAAAGCGGTGGGAGTAGCCAGGCCGAGGGCACACGGACAGGCAATCACCAGTACCGAGACGGCACTCAACAGGGCATAGGGGA
The DNA here is from genome assembly GCF_946496565.1 of uncultured Barnesiella sp. Lineage (NCBI taxonomy): Bacteria > Pseudomonadati > Bacteroidota > Bacteroidia > Bacteroidales > Barnesiellaceae > Barnesiella > uncultured Barnesiella sp. The sequence goes on along the minus strand of NZ_CAMMHD010000006.1, from coordinate 70,902 downwards.
ACATGCCCCAACCGGCCACGGCAATCCAGACGACAAAGGTCACTATCGAGATGCCGATAACCACCGGCACGAAGATAGCCGCCACCTTGTCGACAATGCCCTGCACGGGAGCCTTGCTGCCCTGCGCCTCACGCACCATGCGCACCATGCGCGACAGCACCGTATCGGCACCCGAGGCCTGCACATCCAGCACGAAAGCCCCCCGCTGGTTGAGGGTACCGGCCAGCACCCGGTCGCCGGGCTGCTTGGCCACCGCCTCCGACTCGCCGCTGATCATGCTCTCGTCGACATACGACGACCCCTCGAGCAGCACGCCATCGACGGGAATCTTCTCGCCGGGGCGCACACTCACCCGATTGCCGGGGCGCAGCATGCCGATGGGCACATCGCGCTCCTCGCCGTTCTCGTCGACCAGCCGGGCCGTCTTGGGCTGCAGCCCCATGAGCGACCGAATCGAGGCCGAAGTGCTCTGCTTGGCCCGAGCCTCGAGCAACTTGCCCGTGAGCACAAAGGCGATAATCATCGCCACCGCCTCGTAGTAGACGTGAGGCACCAGCCCCAGCGACACCCAGAATTGGGGATAAATCGTACTGAACAGGCTGAAGAGAAACGATACCGAGGTACTGAGCATGACCAACGTGTCCATGTTGGCCCGCCCCTGTCGGGCAGCCTTCCAGCCCGAGATGTAGAACGACCTGCCCAGATAGAGGACCGGCAGGGTGAGGAGCATCAATATCCACACCCATATCGTCGACGGTTCGTGAAACAGCATCGACAGCACCATGACCGGCACACCGAAGAGCCAGGCCCCCAACGTGCGGCGTTTCATATCGACATAGTGCCGGTGCTCGGCATCGGCGGCATCGGCCTCGGCATTATCCGAAATGACCAGGTCGTAACCTGCCGCCTGCACGGCAGCCTGCATCTCTTTCAACGAAATTTTCTTGGGATCGTAAACCACCTGCAAGGTGTTGGCCGCGAAATTGACCGTAGCCTCGGCCACCCCCGGCATCTCTCTCACGGTCTTCTCGACCGTAGCGGCGCACACGGCGCAACTCATTTCCAAAACGGGTATTACTTGCTTTTCCATATTCTTACTCCTACAGACCGGCTCTTCACCTCGCGGCTCTCAAGCCCACAGCCCCCGGCCGCCACCGCGACTCAAGCCTCGCCACCCTCGTCGAGCGGCGGCTGCATGGTGCACTTGCCGTTCAGCACCGCCCCCGGCTCTATGGCCAGGCGCCGGGCCTGCACATCGCCCTCGAGCGACGAAGTGGCCTTCAAGACCAGCATCTCGGCCACCATCACATTGCCTGTGACACGGCCCACGACCTCGGCATTCACGGCCACGATGTCGCCGATTACCTGACCGGTTTCGCCGATTACCACTTTACCCTGACACTCCAGCCGCCCTTCGAGCGTGCCGTCTATGCGAATGTCCTTCTGCGAAACAATCTTGCCTACGACCGTAGTCTCTGCCGTAAGCGCATTGTGCGCCATTCCCGAGAAAGTATTATCCTTTGCCATATCTATGTCTCGTTTTTATGTTCACACGGGCTACGCAAACCGATTGAGTTACGCTTGCCGAGGTTAGAGTCTGTCTTTATATCTCGTGCAAAAATAGAAAGAATCTCCCGAAATATATCCTCCGGGTTTGATAATCATTCTAAAAATGAGGTAATAATATTTGCGTCGGCCCGACACGAAGGATCCCCTCCGAAGTCGCGGTACCAAGCGAGACCGAAGGATTTCCACCGACAGGCGAAACAGCTCTGCGCTATTCTTTATACCTTTGCACCACTTGATTGCCCGCGTATGTCACACCAGCACCTGAACCTTACCCAAGGAGGCATTACCGGCTCCCTGCTCCGGTTTACCCTCCCCATGATGGCGGGAGCCCTGTTGCAGCAGTGCTACAACATAGCCGACACCCTCATCGTGGGGCAGTTTGTCGGCCCCGAGGCTCTGGCGGCCGTCGGGTCGGCCTACACGCTCATGGTCTTCCTCTGCTCCATCCTGCTGGGGTTGTCGCTGGGCAGCAGTACCGTATTCTCGCAGCAATACGGGCGAGGCAGCCTGTCGGCCCTGCGGCACAGCACCTGGGTGTCGTTTGTTCTGATACTCGCCATCACGGTGGTGCTCAATGTGGCTGCCTTCCTGGCCCTCGACCCCATCTTGCGGTTTCTGCAGGTACCGGCCGAGGTCTACCCCCTCATGCGCGACTACCTGTGGATTATCTTCTGGGGAATCCTCTTTACCTTTATCTACAACTTCTACGCCGCCCTGCTGAGGGCTGTGGGCGACTCGGTCACCCCGCTGTGGTTCCTCTCGCTCTCGGTGGTGCTCAACATCGGGCTCGACCTCTTCTTTATCCTCTCCCTCGACTGGGGCATCGAGGGGGCGGCTGCGGCTACCGTCATCGCCCAGGGAGCGGCCGCTCTGGGAATCGTCATCTACACCTACCGCAAACGGCCCGAGCTGAAGATACGGCGCAACGAAATCTACCTCGACCGGGCCACCCTGAAAGAGATTACCGAGTTTTCCACCCTCACCTGCGTGCAGCAGTCGGTGATGAATCTGGGCATCCTGATGGTGCAGGGGCTGGTCAACAGTTTCGGCACCGTGGTGATGGCCGCCTTTGCCGCCGCCGTGAAGATAGATGCCTTTGCCTACATGCCTGTGCAGGAGTTCGGCAACGCTTTCTCGACCTTCGTGGCCCAAAACTTCGGAGCCCGCAAACGGCAGCGCATCCGCCGGGGCATCCGGCAGGCCCTGCTCATCACCTGCCTCTTCTCCCTGGCCGTATCGTTGCTCATCTTCCTCTTTGCCGAGCCCCTCATGCTCATCTTCGTCAAGCCCGACGAGGTGGAAATCCTGCGCATCGGGGCCCAATACCTGCGCATCGAGGGGGCCTTCTACGCCCTCATCGGCATCCTCTTCCTGCTCTACGGCTACTATCGGTCGGTACGGATGCCGGGCATGTCGGTCATCCTCACCGTGCTTTCGCTGGGCACCCGGGTAGCCCTCTCCTACATCCTGGCCTCCCTGCCCGCGGTGGGTGTCACGGGCATCTGGTGGTCGATACCCATCGGGTGGTTCATCGCCGACCTCGTGGGCATCGTCTACTACAAACTGTCGTCGGCCCGCGTCGGGCGCCTCATGGGGTAAAGCGGAACAGCCTGATACGGCAAGAGCCGACGAGGCTCGGCCCCATCGGCTCCAACAGTCTGTTCTTTAAATAATATTCACTACCTTTGCGGTAAATAATCCTCTCACATGAAAACAGCGATACACATTGGCTCCATGCGCTTCTACGCCTTCCACGGCGTACTGCCGCAAGAACAGAAGGCGGGCAACTACTTCCGCGTAGAGGCTACGCTCTATACCGACTTCTCCCGGGCTCTGACCTCGGACGAACTGACCGACACGATCAACTATGCCGAAATCTGCCGCGTGATTGCCGACGAGATGGCTCGTCCCTCACGGCTGCTCGAACATGTAGCCGGCCGTATCATCGCAGCCATCACACGCCAGTTTCCCACCGTGACGGGAGGCAAACTGATTGTGACGAAGGAGAAGCCCCCCATCCCCGGCGACATCCGCGACGTATCGGTCGTGGTCGAGTGGTAGAGCCGCTACGGTCTTGCGCTGCTCTTATTTTACGGGTATCTTGTCGATACGGCGTTGATGACGACCACCTTCGAAGTCGGTATTCAGGAAGATGTCGACCAGGCGACGACCCAGTTCGGCCGAGATAAAACGACCTGGCATCACCAGCACGTTGGCATCGTTGTGCTGACGGGCCAGAGAGGCAATCTCCTCGGTCCAGCACAAAGCAGCACGAATGCCCTGATGTTTGTTCAACGTCATGTTTATGCCGTTGCCGCTGCCGCAGATGGCAATGCCGGGATAGCACTCGCCCTGCTCCACCGCCAAGGCCAGGGGGTGGGCAAAGTCGGGATAGTCGCAACTGTCGGTCGAATAAGTCCCGAAATCCTTATAGGCGATACCCTTTGCATCCAATTCCTGCATGACTACTTGTTTCAGTTCGTATCCGGCGTGGTCGCAGGCCAATCCCACCGGCTTTCCCGATTTCAATATGCTCATATTTTTTTGATTTTGTTTCGTCCAGCAAAAGTAGTACAATTCGAGAGTTGCAACAAATAATTCGTATTTCTGCTGAAACATCTTAATTGTACGAGTATTGTCACAAAAATACAAAAAATATCGGCACCCCCGGCCTGTCGCTTCACAGGAATGAAAAGACTTTTTTTATAAATAGTGTCAACAACAGAACCTTCTGAACCGTAATTTGTTATTCTCAAGAAAAGCCTCTCCTGCGGGCTAATTGCATTGCCGAATCGGTAATCTTTTCAAAAAGAAAATTTATACAAAACTTAACAGGTTGAACCAAAAGCGATTAGGCTGTTTATCGCAGATAATATACATTTGCAGCCCAACTCGTGAGAGAAAACGAACTAAACCAGAATATGAAACTATTTGTACGATATGTGTTACTTGCCCTCGGCGGCCTTGCTTGGAGCTGCCAATCGCCCATCATGGCCCAGAATATGGCCGAGAGCGACAGTATTGCCGTAATAGCTTCGACCGACAGTCTGCTGGCACAACCGGCTCCCCAGAAACTGAATCTGTTTCAGAAGGTCTTGAAATACTTCAACGAATCCAACGAACCGCGCCCCGACAAAAAATTCGACTTCGGCATTATCGGCGGCCCGCACTACTCCTCGACGACCAAGCTGGGACTGGGTATCGTAGCTTCGGGCACCTATCGCATGCGACACGACTCGCTCACACAACTCTCCAACGTATCGATCTACGGCGACGCCACCACCACGGGCTTCCTGCTCATCGGGGTCAAGGGCAACAACATATTCCCCGAAAACAAATACCGCATCGACTACGACTTCTACCTCTATACCTTCCCCAGCGACTTCTGGGGAATCGGTTACGACAACGGCAACAACAACGACAACAAGAGCAGCTACAACCGGCTCGAAACCATCGTGCGCATCGACTGGCTGGCCCGCCTCTGTAACAACCTGTACGGCGGTATCACCACCGGATTCAACTGGGTGAAAGGTTCCGACTTTACCAAACCGGCTCTGCTCAACGGCGAACCCCGCGAAGTCATCAGCACCAGTGCGGGATTGGCCCTCACCTACGACAGCCGCGACTTTATTCCCAACGCGGCCCGCGGGGTCTACTTCAACGTGCGGCAACGCTTCTTCCCCCGAATCTTCGGCAACAAGCATCCCTTCACCCGCACCGCCTTCATCTTCGACTACTACCAACGGGCGTGGGAGGGAGCCATCATCGCCTTCGACCTGCACGGCGAATTCAACTACGGCGATGTGCCCTGGAACATGCTCGCCTCGCTGGGCGGCTCGACCCGCATGCGGGGATACTACGAAGGGCGCTACCGCGACAAGTGCCTCATCGAGACCCAGCTGGAACTGAGGCAGCACATCTGGCACCGCAACGGCATAGCCGTGTGGGTGGGTGCCGGCAACGTGTTCCCCTCGTTCTCACGCTTCGACTGGGGGCACACCCTGCCCAACTACGGGATAGGCTACCGCTGGGAGTTCAAGAACCGGGTCAACCTGCGACTCGACTACGGATTTGGCAAGAAAGGACAATCGGGATTTTTATTCAACATCAATGAAGCATTTTAATCGACTATTCACACAACGGCGCATCTTCTGGATATTCCTGGCCGTGATGCTGGTGCCCAACCTGTTTCTCTGTTTCACCGAGCATCTGCCGTTCCTGTTCAAGGTGGTCTACATACTTATACCGGGGGCTCTCTACCTGCTGTTGCTGAACCTCTCGCGCAAACCGGGCATTACCTTCTGGGCACTGTTCCCGCTCCACTTCATCGGGGCATTCCAACTGGTATTGCTTTATCTTTTCGGCAACTCCATCATCGCCTCCGACATGTTTCTCAACATGTTCACCACCAACAGCGGCGAGGCCTTCGAACTGCTCGACAAGCTGGCCCCGGCCGTTGTAGGGGTATTCGTCCTCTATCTGCCGGCACTGGCACTGGCCGTCTACTCCATACGCCGACCCGACTCGCTCACGCCTCTTTTCCAGAAGCGGGCCTTCATGCTCTCCATGCTCCTGCTGGGTACAGGCCTGCTCATCTATACCCCGGCACACCGGCAGGCGCCCCACCGGGCCCGGCTCGACAACCTCTACCCCATCAACGCCTTCAACAACGCGCGGTTTGCCGTGAGCAGCTGGAAGGCGGCCAAGAACTACCACCTCACCTCGCGCGACTTTGACTACCGGGCTTCGTCGTCGCGCGACCCGCAAATGCCCGAGGTCTATATCTTCGTCATCGGCGAGACGGCCCGCGCCGGCAACTGGGGGCTCTACGGCTACGAACGCAACACCACCCCGCGCCTCGGTGCCCGACACGACGTCATCCACTTCGACGACGTGCTGACCCAAATCAACGCTACCCACAAGAGCGTACCTCTCATGCTCAGTCCGGCCGACGCTCTCGACTTCAACCAGATTTATCGGCAGAAGAGTCTCATCACGGCCTTCAAGCAGGCCGGATTCCGCACGGCGTTCATCTCGAATCAGTTGCGAAACGGCTCGTTTACCGATTTCTTTGCCGACGAAGCCGACTGCACCCTCTACCTGCTGGCTCCCAAAAACAAGACTCACCTCTACGACAATGCCCTGTTGCCCGTGGTCGACTCGCTGCTCCAAAGCGGCCCCACCAAGCAACTCATCGTGCTGCATACCTACGGCTCTCACTTCAACTATTGCGAACGCTATACGGCCGAGAACCGCAGCTTTACGCCCGACTACATCAACGAAATCAACCGGAAAGACAGGCAGGCCATGATCAATGCCTACGACAACTCGATTGTGGCAACCGACTGGTTACTCGACCAGCTGATCGAACGGCTCGACCGCACGGGGAAGACCTCGGCCCTGCTCTACCTATCGGACCATGGCGAAGATTTGCTCGACGACGACCGCGACCGCTTTCTGCATGCCTCGCCCATCCCCACCTACTATCAGTTGCACATTCCGTTTGTCTTGTGGTTCTCGCCCCAATATGTCAGCCAGTTCCCACTCGACACCCAACAGGCTCGCGAGCAGCACAAAACGCCCTTCGACTCACGGGTCGTATTCCACACCTTGCTGTCTATCGGCGGCATCGAGACCGACTATCGCATCGACAGTCTCTCGCTCGTGAGTCCCTCGTTCCACCTGGACAAACGATACTATCTGGGCGAGCGCAACATACCTGTACCCGTGAAGTATCTCCCCTTCGACGACGAAGATCGACAGGCTTTCGAACGCCACGGCATCGCTCCTCGATAAGGGTTTTCACCCTGTGCCATACCATAGCCCCGACTCTCACCTTTCACTATATTTCCAGAATATAGGAGGCGGCTCGGCACAGGCAAACTGAAAAACTTCGTTTTTGTTTGCCTCTGCTCTCACCTTTCACTATATTTGTATGGATAAAATGCGGGCGAGGCTCACGGGCTGCCTGCATGAGTTGTGATAAACACCCAAACCAGAGAGTTATATGGACCACACTGCGTCTTCGAGATCAGAGAATATTGTTCTCATTCCTACCTACAACGAGAAGGAGAACATCGCTGCCATCATCCATGCCGTATTCGAACTGCCCCGCCAGTTCCATATCCTCGTAATCGACGACAATTCGCCCGACGGGACCGCCGAAATCGTGCGGTCGCTGCAAAAGCAATTCCCCGGAGCCCTGCACCTGATGGAGCGTGCCGGCAAACAGGGATTGGGCACAGCCTACATTGCGGGATTCAAATGGGCTATCGCCCGCAAATACGAATATATCTTCGAGATGGATGCCGACTTTTCGCACAACCCGCAAGACTTGATGAAACTGTTGGCGGCCTGCAAGACGGGCGGCGCCGATATGGCCATCGGCTCGCGGTACGTGACGGGGGTAAATGTCGTGAACTGGCCGATGGGCCGGGTCATGATGTCTTACTTCGCCTCGAAATATGTGCGCTTCATCACCGGCATGAAGATACACGACACCACCGCCGGTTTTGTCTGCTACCGTCGCCGGGTACTCGAGACCATCGGCCTCGACTCGATTCGGTTCAAAGGCTACGCCTTCCAGATCGAGATGAAGTTCACCACCTACAAATGTGGATTCACCATCAAAGAGGTGCCTATCATATTTATCAACCGGGTACTGGGCGAAAGCAAAATGAACAGCAGCATCTTCGGCGAGGCTGTGTTCGGTGTCATCAAACTGAAAATAGACAGTTGGTTCCGCAAATACCCCAAGCGGTAACCCCACCGGGATAAGGAACCGCCTTAAACATCTATCGGCCATGGGCAAAACAATTATCAAAAACGGAACAATAGTAAACGATGGCGAGCAATTCGTGGGCTCGATTGTCATCGACGGTGAATGTATCGAATCGATTATCCGGGGCGAACTGCCCGAAGCGGAGGCCTGTACCGCCCAACGCATAGTCGATGCCACGGGGAAATGGGTTTTGCCCGGAGCTATCGACGACCAGGTACACTTCAGGGAACCGGGTCTCACCCACAAGGCCGAAATCGCTACCGAGTCGGTGGCTGCCGTGGCCGGTGGCGTCACCTCGTTTATGGACATGCCCAACACCCTGCCCCAGACTACGACCCTCGAGGCCCTTGAATGGAAATACGAACGGGCCGCCCAGGTATCGCCGGCCAACTACTCGTTCTACATCGGAGCCACCAACGACAACTTCGAGGTGCTCCGGCAGACCGATTTCACGCAGGTTTGCGGAGTCAAGATCTTCATGGGTTCATCGACCGGCAACATGCTCGTCGACAACGAGCAGACCCTGCGCCGCATCTTTGCCGAGATACCGGCCCTCATCGCCGTACACTGCGAAGAGGAGAGCATCATCCAGGCCAATAAAAAATATTATACCGAGCGGTTCGGCAACGACCTGCCCATCTTCTTCCACCCGCTCATACGCAGTGCCGAAGCCTGCTATGCCTCGTCGTCGCGTGCCGCCGAACTGGCTTCGCAATACGGCACCCGGCTGCACCTGCTGCACCTCTCGACCGCCCGCGAAATGTCGCTGCTCGACACGGCACCACTGGCACAAAAGCGCATCACCGGCGAAGTGTGTGTGCACCACTTGTGGTTCGACGACAACGACTACGCCCAATATGGCAACCGCATCAAATGGAACCCGGCCGTCAAAACCTGCGGCGACCGCAAAGCCCTGCTCGAAGCCCTGCGCAGCGGCAAGCTCGACGTGGTAGCGACCGACCACGCTCCGCACCTGTGGAGCGAGAAGCAGGGGTCGTGCCTCAAAGCGGCCTCGGGAGGCCCCCTCGTACAGCATTCGCTGCAAGTGATGCTCGAGTTGGCACAACGGGGCGAATTCCCCCTCGAACTGGTGGTAGAGAAGATGTGCCATGCTCCGGCCCTGCTCTACCGCATCGACCGGAGAGGCTATCTGCGCCCCGGCTACTATGCCGACGTCGTGGTGGTCGACCCGCACAAACCCTATACCGTCACACGCGACAACATCTTGTCGAAGTGCGGATGGTCGCCCTTCGAGGGGCACACCTTCCCGGCTACCATCGAACGCACCTTTGTCAATGGCAACGAGGTATTTGCCGAGGGTAAACCCGTGGGTACGAGCCGGGGCAAACGGCTCACGTTCCACCACACCGAAGCCGACCGTGCGACCCGTTGAAACAGCGCCGAAACGCCCCTTAATTTTTCATAAATTCCGGCCGGTATACTTGCGTTAGCGGTCGGATGAAACTTTTTTGTTAAGAAGTTTTTATACTTTTATCCCCTGAAATCATACTATTACTTTACACCGATGAAACACATTAAGCTTATTTTCTCGACCGTGCTACTGCTGCTTTTCGCCTTGGGCGGAAAGGCTCAAACGCAACAAGACTCACTGACCATCGCCCACGCGCAATGGGAAACCGACACCCTGGCTCACGGAGCCGTGTGCCTGAGTGCCAACCTGCAACTGTTCGATTCGCCCCAACAGATTGCCATCATCAAATACGATGCCCGCAAATACAAAACCCGAATCGTACAGGCTCCGCACATCGCCATGACCAGCGACTTGGCTCGCAAGAGCGGTGCCGAAGTGGCCGTAAACGGGGGGTACTTCAATGTCAAGACGGGGCTCCCCTCGACTTTCGTCCAACTCGAGGGCAAGGTCTATGGCGAAACGACGCAGGCCGATGCCTTCCGCACCACCGGTGCCATCACGACCGACCACAACCGAATCGAGATTCACCCCTTCGACTCCATCTCGGCCAAGAAACTGAAAAAGAGATACAAAAACATACTCACCGCCGGGCCGTTGCTGTTGAAAGACGGCGTACGGCAAATGGCTCCGACCTTCGAGACCAACAACACCCAGGGTGCCAAGGGTGGCAACTCCTTCAGCTCCGACGTGCCGCAGGGCTTCTACAAACGTCACCCGCGGGCCTTTATCGGCATCACGAAAGACCATCAGGTGATGATGGTGGTTGTCGACGGCCGGTTCAAGGGGAAAGCCGCCGGCATGTCTATCGACGAACTCTCGTACCTGGCCCAGCAACTGGGCATGACCGACGCCCTTAACCTCGATGGAGGCGGCTCGGCCACGCTGTGGAACAACCACACGGGCATCATCAACCACCCCTACGACAACAAGAAGTTCGACCACGAAGGCGAGCGCGAGGTAGTCAATGCCATCGTTGCCCTGCCCAATCGCTAAAATATACAATCAACAACCTCATAATCTCTGTTACACATGAAAACATTCACCTGCAAATGGTTGGCAACCCTGGCCCTGCTCGTTCTTTGCTCGACCTCACTCTCGGCCAAAACACCCAAATACATCTTTTTCTGCATAGGCGACGGCATGAGCTTCTCGCACGTGCTGGCTACCCAACTCTACTACGAACACGGCAACTACAAGGCCGGCAACGAGTCGATTGCCTTTCTCGACTTTCCCGTGCACTCGGCCGTCAGAACCCACGCCAACAACAGCCTCATCACCTGCTCGGCTGCTGCCGCCACGGCTCTGGCCACGGGACACAAGACAAACATCGACCACGTAGGCATCTCGCCCGACAAAAAACCGCTCACCTCTATCGCCAAACAGTTGCGCGACAAAGGGTATGCCATAGGGCTCGTAACCAGCGGACAAATCGACGACGCTACTCCGGCAGCCTTCTATGCTTCGCAAATGCGTAAAGAGGCCTACCTCATCGGCAAGGAAGGGGCCGACAGCCAATTCGATTTCCTGGCCGGCAGCGCCCTGAAGCAACCGTATGCACCCTCGCAACCCTCGCTCTACGACTACTACCGCCAACAGGGCTACACCATATGCCGCGGTATCGACGGATACAACGCCAACCGGGCTACCGGCAAGATGCTCCTGCTCGACACCGATACCGCCTCGCGCTCGTGGCTGCCCTATGCCATCGACCGGGAACCCGAAGCGATGGGGCTGGAGTTTATGGTACAGGCCGGAATCGACAAGCTCTATCGCGAAAAAGGGAAAAAGGGATTTTTCATGATGATCGAAGGGGCCAGTATCGACCATGCCTCGCACCCCGACGACCTGGTGACCGCCATCTTCGAGACGGCCGAGTTTGACCGCAGTGTGCGAATCGCCTACGAATTTTACAAGAAGCACCCCGACGAGACCCTCATCATCGTCACTGCCGACCACGAAACCGGGGGCCTGACGATGGGCGAAACCAATATGCGACCCTTCTACTGGGAATATGTCAACTACCAGACTCTCTCCAAAGAGTCGCTCTCCGACCTGTTCCGGTCGTTGAAAAAGAACGGCCAGGTAGATAGCTGGGAGAAAGCCCGAAAGGTCTTGGCCGACCATACCGGTTTGTGGACAAAGATTCCGGTCAACGCCGGCGAAGAGGCCGCACTCATGCAGTGCTACTACCGCACCGTCATTCAAAAAAGCAAGGAGCAGGAGGTCACGCTGTATGCCCAAACCGAGCCGTTGGTGGCTCAAGCCATCGCCCTGCTCGATAAAAAAATCGGGGTAGCCTGGAGCAGCACCTCGCACACCGGCGGCTTCGTGCCCTTCTATGCCATCGGCTGCGAAGCCACCCGATTTGCTACCGTGGGCAACAACACCGACATCCCCCAAACGATACGTAAGATTATGAAAATCAAATAACCCGACCGACACATCTCTCATTTGCCATACCTCCCCATGAGAAAAATCGTCGTAGCTCCCGACTCGTTCAAAGACTCCTTGTCGGCCCCTCAGGTGGCAGCCGCCATCGAGGCCGGCATCCGTCTCACACTACCCCAGGCTCAGGTCATCAAGGTACCTGTTGCCGACGGCGGTGAGGGGACGATGGAGACTTTGGTCGAGGCCCTGGGCGGAGAGTATGTCAACTGCCTGGTGAACGACCCGCTCATGCGGCAAATTCCAGCGGCATACGGCATCGTGCACACTCACGGAGAGCCGACGGCCATTATCGATCTGGCCTCGGCCAGCGGCCTCACCCTTCTGTCGCAGGAGGAGCGCAACCCGCTCGTCACCACCACCTACGGCACGGGCCAGCTCATTGCCGACGCCTGCAACCGCGGGTGCCGCCACGTGGTGATGGGCATTGGCGGCAGTGCCACCAACGATGCCGGCAAAGGGATGCTCGAGGCTCTGGGCTGTCGGTTTCTCGACGCGGCGGGTGCAGAGCTGAAACCGGGCGGCAAATCGCTCAACGACCTGGCGACAATCGACACCAGCGGCATGAACCCTCGTGTGGCCGGTTGCCGCTTCACCATCATCTGCGATGTCGACAATCCCCTCTTCGGTCCCAGCGGGGCCGCCTACATATTTGCCCCACAAAAGGGGGCTACCCCTCACGATGTCGTTACCCTCGACAACGGATTAAGGCGTTTTGCCACCTGTGTAGAATCCATGTTGCATCGGGATATCTGCCAAACCCAAGGAGCCGGAGCGGCCGGAGGAGTAGGCGCCGCCTGCCTGGCCTTCCTCCAGGCCACCCTGAAACCGGGCATCGAAACCGTGTTGGAGACGCTGCAATTTTCGCGCCTCATCGACGGGGCCGACCTGGTGATTACGGGTGAAGGAAAGATAGACCGGCAGACCCTCATGGGGAAAGCCCCCTATGGTGTACTGCTCCCGGCTCGCGAAAAAGGTATCCCGGTCGTAGTCTTGGGAGGGGCGGTCGAAGACCGCGATACCCTGCTCCAGGCCGGGTTCCGGGGCATCTTCTGCATACAGTCATCGGCCATGCCGCTCAAGAGAGCCCTGCAGCCACATATTGCCGCCGAGAACCTCAAGCAGACAACCGCACAAATTATTCGCCTGCTTTACCCGCAAGGATAAACTCTCCGCCTCTCCTTCAGAGACTCCCCTTCAACGCAATCTATTGATAAAATAAAAAATTGTTTATCAATAGATTAAATACAAAACTCACCTTAAATTTAAAACAAAAAAAGAGCTAACCCTCACCGAGGGATAGCCCCAATTCTTTTAGTCTTTGCTGTAAATTATTCAGCAACAGCAGCAGCTTCAACTACAGTGTCAGCAGCAGCAGAGTCAACAGCAGCAGAGTCAACAGTTTCAACTGCAACTTCTTCTACAACGGCAGTGCTATCAACAGCTTCAGTAGATTCAGCAGCTTTATTGCCGCAAGAAGCGAAAGACATTGCAAATGCAACAGCGAAGAACAAAACTAACTTTTTCATTTCCTTCAAATTAAAGATAAAACAATATTTTTTTGCTTCAAAAACGCTACAAAGGTATACATTCTTTTTATATGTTGTACTCCTAATCTTATTTTTTTTTCAGAATATTTTGATTTTTCTGGGAAAAATCAACCCCAAAAAACTCAATTATCATATAAATAGCGTTTTATGCTTCGCTTCGGGGTCTTTTCAAACTCATTCGGATAGAGTTGGATACGGGTTATTTGCTCATAGGGAGCCAACATCTTGTTCAGGTTGCACCGCACCTCCTCCATGGTCATGGGCAAATCGTGATTCGAAACGCCGTAACTGTCCATCGCCTCGTAGTCGGGACAGACGAGAGCCACCAGTTTGCCATCACGTTCGACCACCAGGCTCTCCATCACGAAAGGCATGTTGTTCAACTTGGCCTCAATCTCCTCGGGATAGATGTTCTGGCCGTTCGAGGTGAGAATCATCGTCTTGCTGCGCCCCTTGATGTAGATGGTACCGTCGGGGGTCATGGTTCCCATGTCGCCGGTGTGCAGCCAACCCTCTTCGTCGAGCACGGCTTTGGTGGCCTCTTCGTTTTTGTAGTAACCCTTCATCACATGTTCGCCCCGCACACAGATTTCGCCCGGGATATTCTCGGGGTCGAGCGAGTCGATTTTGGTCTCGACATAGCCGAAGAGCGTGCGGCCGGCCGAACCGGGACGGAACTCACGGTGCGACGTGTAGCTCACCAGCGGAGCACACTCGGTCATGCCATAGCCCACGGTAAAGGGGAATTTGATTTTGTGCAGAAACTCCTCGACCTCACGATTGATGGGAGCACCACCCACAATCACCTCTTCGAAGCGGCCGCCGAAGGCATCGATCAGTTTCTTGCGCACCTGCCCGTAGATACGGGTGTCGAGAATGGGAATATTCAAGGCCCAACGCATGGGCGTCTTGTTGAGCAAGGGTTGTATCTGTTTCTTGTAAATCTTCTCGAGAATCAGCGGCACGCAAATAATGAGATTGGGCCGCACCTCCCCGAGCGCCTTCAACAGGATTTTGGGCGAAGGAATCTTACCCAGCAGCGTGATGTGCGTACCCACGGCCAGCGGCGTGAGCAGGTCGAAGGCACACCCGTAGGCATGGGCCAACGGCAGGAACGAGATGCACTTACTCCCCTTGTAGTGCAGGTGCGAACGCACGCCGAACATCACATTGCCCGCCAGGTTGTTGCCCGTGAGCATCACCCCTTTGCTGAAACCCGTGGTTCCCGAGGTGTAGTTGATCAGTATCACCTTGTCGTTGTCGAGGTCGGCATAGCGGATGTCCGACCGGCTGAAGCCGTTGGGATAGGTATTTTTGAACCGGCGCTTCATGTCGCGCAGGCACCGGGCTATCTCTTCGCCGTCGCGCTGTACGAGGCACGAGAAGTCTTGCAGCGAAATGGCGGCACGCACCTCGGGCAACTTCTCCATCTCGATATTCTCCCAGATGTTTTCGCCCACAAAGAGCATCACCGAGTCGGAGTGGTTGATAATGTGGTGTATATCGTGCGGATTGAACTCCTGCAGAATGGGTACCAGTATGGCGCCATAGGTAACCGTAGCCATGAAGGCGATGCACCAGTTGGGGGTGTTTTTCCCCACGAGAGCGATTTTGTCGCCCCGTCTGATTTGGCAATGGCGGAAAAGAATGTGCAGCTTGGCGATTTCGCGCGCCATATCCTGATAGGTATATGTGCGCTGTTCGTTATAGTCGGTCAACGCAGGTAAGTCCCAGTTTTCCCGAAAGCTCGACTCATATATCTTGATGAAATTTTCAGAAATCATATCCCGAATTTAATTAGTTCGGTAGCAAATATACGACTTTGTTTGTAAAATCATTCATTCTTATACAACTATTAAAATAGAGGGGCTACACATTTTTAAATGAAATGAGTAACTTTGTCGCCTATATTGGCATTTCGACCCACCGATTATGATAGACGTCAACACATTCCAGAATAAGACCGCAGCCTACTACACACTGGGCTGCAAACTCAACTTTGCCGAGACTTCCACCATCGGGAAGACCCTCGAGGCTCACGGCATTCGCAAGGCACGACCCGGCGAAAAGGCCGACATCTGCGTAATCAACACCTGCTCGGTGACCGAACTGGCCGACAAGAAATGCCGGCAGACCATCCGTCGCATCGCCCGGCAACACCCGCAGGCCTTTATTGTAGTGACCGGCTGCTATGCGCAGCTCAAACCCGACGAGATTGCCCACATCCCCGACGTGGACCTGATTCTGGGTGCCGAACAGAAGCTCGACATCCTGCAATACCTGGGCGACCTGCACAAGCGACAGGAGGTGGGCGAGGTGATTACCACCCCCACCCGCGACATCCGCAAGTTCTCGCCCTCGTGTTCGCGGGGCGACCGCACCCGCTACTTCCTCAAGGTACAGGACGGCTGCGACTACTTCTGCACCTACTGCACCATACCCTTTGCCCGGGGCCGGAGCCGCAGCGGCACCATCGAACAGCTCACCGCACAGGCCCGCGAAGTGGCTGCCGCCGGGGGTAAGGAGATTGTCATCACGGGGGTGAACATCGGCGACTTCGGCAAACAGACGGGAGAGACCTTCCTCGACCTCATCCGCTCGCTCGACCAGGTCGAGGGCATCGCGCACTACCGCATCTCCTCGATTGAGCCCAACCTGCTCACCGACGAGATTATCGCCTTCGTAGCCCAGTCGCAGCGGTTTGCCCCGCACTTCCACATACCCCTGCAATCGGGCAGCGACACGGTGCTGAAGCTGATGCACCGTCACTACGACACGGCTCTCTTCGCCCACAAGATAGAGACCATACGCCGTCTCATTCCCGACGCCTTCATCGGGGTCGACCTCATCACCGGCGTACGGGGCGAGACCGAAGAGCTGTTCGAGGAGAGCCGCCGGTTTGTCGAGGGGCTCGACATTTCGCAGCTGCACGTCTTCACCTACTCCGAGCGACCGGGTACCCAGGCCTTGAAGATAGAGCCAGTCGTGCCCATACCCGAGCGGCACGAGCGTTGCCGCCGCATGCTCGAGATTTCGGAGCGGAAACTGCACGATTTCTATACCCGGTTCCAGGGCACCACGCGCCCCGTACTGTTCGAGCAACCGCGCAAGGGTGCCCCCATGCACGGCTTCACCGACAACTACATACGGGTAGAGATGCCCTACCGCAAGGAGTGGGTCAACACCTGCCGGCCCGTGCGGCTTGGCGATTTCAACGAGGCCGGCGACGCCCTCATCGCCACCGAGATTTAAACCGAGCGACATGAAAAAAGAGACTTTGCAAAATATCATCTACTCGCCGCTGTACCTCTGGTTCAAGCTGCACGCCCTGCTGCCCATGCGGGTGCTCTACCTGCTGGCCGACCTGCTCTACTACCCGCTCTACTATGTGGTGCACTACCGCCGCCGGCTGGTGCTGGAGAACATGCGCAACGCCTTCCCCGACAAGAGCGAGCAGGAGCTGATACGGCTCGAGAAGAAATTCTACCGCCACTTCTGCGACTACATCGTAGAGACCATCAAGCTCCTGCACATCTCCGACGAGGAAATGCGCCGCCGCATGGTCTTCGAACAGACCGACATCATCGACCGCCTCTTCGACCAGAACCGCTCCATCATCATCCTGCTGGGCCACTTCGGCAACTGGGAGTGGGTACCCTCGGTCACGCTGTGGATACACCACCCCGAGGCCATCTCGGGCCAGATATACCGGCCGCTGAAAAACGAGTGGTTCGACCGCTTCTTCCTGAAGCTGCGCTCGCGTTTCGGCACCATCTGCATCGCCAAGAAAGAGTCGCTGCGGGCCATCTTGCAGATGAAGCGCTCGGGACGCCCCTCGATTACGGGGTTCATGTCGGACCAGACGCCGTCGCCGGCCAACATCCACCATTGGGCCCGGTTCCTTTCGCAAGACTCGCCCATGCTCACCGGCTACGAAAAGATTGCCCGCAAAACCGACTTTGCCGTGCTCTATTTCGATGTCGAAGTGGTAAAACGCGGGTACTACAAAGCGACCATCCGCGAGGTGGCCCTGCACCCCAACGAGCTGCCCGAGTTCGAAATCACCGACCGCTATACCGCCCTGATGGAGAAGACCATCCTGCGCAACCCCTGGGCCTGGCTGTGGACCCACAAACGCTGGAAATACAAACACGAAGATTTCCCCAATACCTGATATGAAAAAGAAAGTCGCCGTCGTCATACTCAACTGGAACGGGGCCGCCCTGCTGCAACGCTTCCTCCCCTCGGTGTGTGCCCACACGCCGGCTCATCTGGCCGACATCGTGGTGGCCGACAACGGCTCGACCGACAACTCGGTCGAACTCCTCACCCGCGAATTTCCCCAGGTGCTCCTGCTGCCCTTCCCCCGCAACTACGGTTTTGCCGAGGGGTACAACCAGGCTCTCGACGAACTGGACTATGAATATGCAGTGCTGCTCAACTCCGACGTGGAGGTGACGGCCCACTGGCTCGAGCCGCTGCTCGAGTTTGTCGAGAGTCACCCCGACGTGGCTGCCTGCCAGCCCAAAATACGGTCGCTGCGAGAACCCGAGAAATTCGAATATGCCGGAGCCGCCGGCGGATTCATCGACCGCTACGGCTACCCCTTCTGCCGCGGGCGCCTCTTCGGGACCCTCGAGACCGACTGCGGGCAGTACGACGACCCGCTCGACATCTTCTGGGCCAGCGGTGCGGCCCTCTTCGTGCGCACCGCCGTCTACCGCGAGGTGGGTGGTCTCGACCCCGGTTTCTTTGCCCACATGGAGGAGATAGACCTCTGCTGGCGCATCCACCTGGCGGGCTACCGCATAGCCGTCGTGCCGCAAAGCCGGGTACACCACCAGGGCGGGGCCTCGCTCGATGCGGCCAATCCGCAGAAGACCTACCTCAACTTCCGCAACAACCTGCTCATGCTCCACAAGAACCTGCCCCGACAGGAGGGGAAAAAGGTGCTGTTCATCCGCCGGCTCTACGACACGCTGGCTTTCGCCCGGTTCGTTGCCCTGGGACAGATACCTCATGCCCGCGCCATTCTGAAAGCACACAACGACTTCCGCAAGATGCGCAAGCAATACACCCGTCACCCCCAGGAGAACCTGTTGAACACCTTCCCCGAAGCCCGGCGAAACATCACGATGGAGTACTTCCTGAAGGGCAAAAAAAAATTCTGAGGCAACCGTCGGCCGCCTCAGAATGCTGCTATTGCAAGTGAATATTTTCGTTATCGAAACATCTGTACTACCCGTTTCAAGGCGGCGATGAAGGCGTCGGCCTCGGCCTGGGTATTGTACACGGCAAACGACACCCGCACCGTGCCCTCGATACCGAGCGAGGTCATCAGCGGCTGGGCACAGTGGTGACCCGTGCGGACGGCAACACCCAGCTTGTCGAGCAACATGCCCATGTCGTAGTGGTGGATACCGTCGACCAGAAACGAGATGACCGAACTCTTGTGCGGCGAGGTGCCGAAGATACGCATTCCCTCGATCTGCTCCATCTGCGCGGTGGTGTAGCGCAACAACTCGTTTTCGTGAGCGGCGATAGCCTCCAGCCCGATGCTGTCGACATAGTCGAGCGCCGAGGCAAAAGCGGCCGTACCCACATAGTCGGGCGTACCGGCCTCGAACTTGAAGGGCAGTTCGCCGAAGGTCGTCCCCGAGAAGTCGACATGCGCAATCATCTCGCCACCTCCCTGATAGGGCGGTATAGCATCGAGCCACTTCTCCTTGCCATAGAGGATACCTATCCCCGTGGGACCATATACCTTATGAGCCGAGAAGGCGTAGAAATCGGCATCGAGCTCCTGCACGTTCACCCGCAGGTGAGGGATGGCCTGAGCCCCGTCGACCAACACCGGCACCCCTTGTGCATGGGCGTAGGCAATCATCTCGCGCACCGGGTTGATGGTGCCCAGCACGTTGGAGACGTGAGCCACACACACCAACCGCGTGTGCTCGTTGAAGAGCTGCTTGTAGACCTCGAGTTCGAGTTCGCCCCGCTCGTTGATGGGGACCACCTGCAACTTGATTTTGCGGCGGCGCTGCAAGAGCTGCCACGGCACAATATCGGCATGGTGCTCCATGACGGTGAGAATCACCTCGTCGCCGTCGTGCAGGAACTCGTCGCCAAACGACGAGGCCACCAGATTGATGGCTTCGGTCGTGCCCCGCGTAAAGACAATTTCGGCGGGCGAAGCGGCCCCGATAAACTGCTGCACCCGGCGACGGGCCGCCTCGTGGGCATCGGTAGCCTCCTGGCTGAGGGTATGCACCCCACGATGCACGTTGGCATTCACCCGATAGTAGGTATCGGCAATATGGTCGACCACGCAGCGGGGGGTCTGCGAGGTGGCGGCGTTGTCCAGATAGATGAGCGGACGGCCCGACACCTCACGTTTCAGAATGGGAAAATCGGCTCTTATCTTCTCAATATCCAACATAGTGGAACTCCTTTCTTCTTTTCTTCATGTTAACGGCAGGCCTGGCAACCCGAACATTTGGCCAGCTCGCCGCGGAACCGCTTCTCGACCAACTGGCGCAAGCGATCCTTGAGGGCGTCGAGACGCACCTGCTCGATGACATCGTTGGTAAAGGCAAACATCAGCAGCATGCGGGCCTCGGCCTCGGTGATACCGCGCGACCGCATGTAGAACAGGGCGTTCTGGTCGAGCTGCCCGATGGTGGCTCCGTGGCTGCACTTCACGTCGTCGGCATAAATCTCGAGTTGCGGCTTGGTGTACATCTTGGCCAGCGGCGAGGCACACAGGTTCTTGTTACCCTGATAGGCCTCGGTCTTCTGGGCTCCGTGGCGCACCAGAATACGGCCGCAGAACGACCCGCGGGCCGAGTCGTTAAGCACATATTTGAACAGCTCGTTGCTGTGGCAATGCGAAACGGCGTGGTCGATATAAGTATAAGTGTCGACCGACTGCTCCTTGTCGACGATGCCCATGCCGCAGAGCGACAGTTCGGCGTGCTCGCCGTCGAAGGTCGAGTAGTAGTTGCTGCGGGTCACCCCGTTGTGCAACACGATGCCGTTGACCAGCACGTTCGACCGGGCCCCCTGGCGCACAAACACCGAGGCCACCTTGGCCGTATTCTCCGACGACTCTTCCATGTCGTAGTAGTCGAACACGGCATCGTCGTCGACAAATATCTCGCACACCTGCGAGGCGAGGAAACGCACCGACGACTCGTCGGAGTGGTCGCACACCAGCAGTTTGGCCTGGGCACCCTTGCCTACGACAATGAGCAACCGGCGGTTGACCATGAAGTCGACGTTACCCCGCAGTATATTCACCAGCTGGATGGGCTTCTCGACCACCACCCCGTCGGGGATATAGAGGAAGAATCCGTCCTGGGCAAAGGCGGTGTTGAGCGCCACCGTGCCGTCGCGTTTCATGTCGGCGGCCTTCCCGTAGTAGCGGGCTACCAGTTGCGGGTATTGCCGGGCCATCTCGCACAAGCTGCCGGCCACGACACCCTCGGGCAACTTGGCCGCAGCGGGCTGTGCCTGGGTGTAGAAGGTATCGTTCACGACAAAGTAGAGCAATGTGCTCAGGTTGGGCACATCGCAACGGAACACCTCGTAGGGATTGATTTCGATATTGACCCGGCCCAGGTTCAACCCGTAGTCGGGGGCATAGAGGGCCTCGATGTCGGTGCGGCGATACTCCTCGTCCTTGAGCGTGGGCAACCCCTTGCTCTCGAGCAGAGCCATCGCCTCGTCGCGCAAGGCATTCATCACCGGCGACGAATGGCCCGCAATCAAGTCCTTCTGCGAATGGTATAAATCTATATATTGCTGTACTGCACTCATAACGGTCTCTTAAATTTCGCCCAACTCTTTTTTAATCCAGTCATATCCGCGCTCCTCGAGCTCCAGAGCCAGTTCGGGCCCGCCCGACTTCACGATGCGGCCCTTGTAGAGCACGTGCACGAAATCGGGAGCGATGTAGTCGAGCAACCGTTGGTAGTGGGTGATGACGATGGTGGCATTCTTCTCGCTCTTGAGTTTGTTCACACCCCCGGCCACGATGCGCAGGGCATCGATGTCGAGACCGCTGTCGGTCTCGTCGAGAATCGAGAGGCGGGGCTCCAGCATGGCCATCTGGAAAATCTCGTTGCGTTTCTTCTCACCGCCCGAGAAACCCTCGTTGACCGAGCGGCTGGCCAGCTTGTTGTCGAGCTCGACAATCGCCCGTTTCTCGCGCATGAGTTTCAGGAAGTCGGTAGCCGAGAGGGGCTCGAGTCCGCGATACTTGCGCTGCTCGTTCACCGCCGTACGCATGAAGTTGACCATGCTCACACCCGGGATTTCGACCGGGTACTGGAAACTGAGGAAGAGCCCTTCGTGCGAACGGTCTTCGGGCGAGAGGGCCAACAGGTCCTTGCCGTAGAACTCGACCGAACCGCGAGTCACCTCATAGGCGGGATTTCCGGTCAGTACGGCCGAGAGCGTGCTCTTGCCCGAACCGTTGGGACCCATAATGGCATGCACCTCGCCCGGTTTCACCACGAGGTCGATGCCTTTCAATATCTCTTTGCCATTGATACTGGCATGCAAGTCTGTAATCTTCAACATAGATATCTGGTTTTATTTTTTTCTGTTTTACTATTCGGCCGCAGCCTGTCGCCGATGTGGGGTACGGCTGTTTATCCTACCGAACCCTCGAGCGAAATCTGCAGCAGTTTCTGAGCCTCTACGGCAAACTCCATGGGCAACTTGTTCATCACCTCCTTGGCATACCCGTTGACGATAAGGCCCACGGCATCTTCAGTAGGGATACCCCGCTGGTTGCAATAGAATATCTGGTCTTCGTTGATTTTCGAGGTGGTTGCCTCGTGCTCGACGATGGCCGTATCGTTCTGAATATCCATATAGGGGAAGGTGTGTGCCCCGCAATCGGAGCTGAGCAGCAGGCTGTCGCACTGGGTGAAGTTGCGGGCGTTCTCGGCACCGGGCAGCACCTTTACCAGACCGCGGTAGCTGTTCTGGCTGCGACCGGCCGAGATACCTTTCGAGACGATGGTACTGCGGGTATTCTTGCCGATGTGTATCATCTTGGTACCCGTGTCGGCCTGCTGGTAGTTGTTGGTCACGGCCACCGAGTAGAACTCGCCCACCGAGTGGTCGCCGGCCAGTACGCAGCTGGGGTACTTCCAGGTAATGGCCGAGCCGGTCTCGACCTGGGTCCACGACAGTTTCGAGTGGTCGCCCTTGCACATGCCGCGCTTGGTCACGAAATTGTAGATACCGCCTTTGCCCTCCTTGTCGCCTGGATACCAGTTCTGTACGGTCGAGTATTTCACCTCGGCCCGGTCGTGCACCACAATCTCGACGATGGCGGCGTGCAGTTGGTTCTCGTCGCGCATGGGGGCGGTACACCCTTCGAGGTAGCTCACATAGCTGTCGTCGTCGGCCACGATGAGCGTGCGCTCGAACTGGCCGGTGTTGGCCGCGTTGATGCGGAAGTAGGTCGAAAGCTCCATGGGACAGCGCACCCCCTTGGGGATGTAGACAAACGAACCGTCGCTAAAGACGGCCGAGTTGAGGGCGGCAAAGAAATTGTCGCGATACGACACGACCGACCCCAGGTAGCGTTTCACCAGGTCGGGGTAGTCTTTCACCGCCTCGCTGAACGAGCAGAAGATGACACCCAGCTCGGCCAGCTTCTCACGGAAGGTGGTGCGCACCGACACACTGTCCATCACGGCATCGACGGCCACACCCGAGAGCTTCATCTGCTCTTCGAGCGAGATGCCCAGCTTGTCGAAGGTCTTGCGCAACTCGGGGTCCACCTCTTCGAGGCTCTTGGGAGCCGCCTTGGTCTTGGGCGCAGCGTAGTAGCTGATGGCCTGATAGTCGATTTCGGGAATCGTCAGGTGAGCCCAGTGGGGCATCTCGAGGGTTTTCCAGTAGGCATACGCCTTGAGACGGAAGTCGAGCAGCCACTCGGGTTCGCCCTTCTTCTGCGAGATGTGGCGAATGATCTCCTCGCTCAAACCTTTGGGGATAATATCGGTTTCGATGTCGGTCACGAAACCGTATTTATACTCATTTGCGGTAACGTCGCTTAATATTTCATTCGGATTATCCTGTTTCATTTTCAATCGGCTTTACAATTTTCACAACAGAGATAGGAGTCGTCGCATATCGTACAAGGTGTTAACAACCGGAGAGCGGGTTTGTTTTCGGCCGAGAGCTGCTCCTGAGCTATGGCAAAAAGAGCCGGAGCAATGCGCAAGGCATATCCGTAGAGATGCGAGGTGGATACCTCGCGGGCCGGGAGCATTCGCACTTTGGGATCGATGATATGGACGAGATTCAACAGTATACTAAAGATAACCAGGTATTTGAGGGCACCAAACAGAGCTCCGGCCAAGCGGTCGAGCCACCCCAGCGCCACCTGCTGGGAGATGTGGTGGATGAGCCGCATCAACTGCAGGCAGATGAGATAGACCAGCAGGAAGAGCAGCGAGTAGGCGGCTATGCGGCTTACACCGGCAGGCAAGTCGAACATCTGTTGCAGCAACGAGGCGAACGAACCGCCGAACAACCGCGAGACCAGCACACCCGCTACGAAGCCCCCCAACGAACCCAATTGGCGGAACACCCCCTTGATGAGTCCGTACAAGGCACCTATAAGGACAATCAGCACTATGATAAAATCGATATAGTTCATCGCTTCGGCTCGCGTTTGGTTAATGGTGCAAAATTACTTTTTTTATTTTGAATAGCAGAGTTTTCGGTCTTATTATCCGTTAAAGAGGGATAACACACATGAAGCGGGAAAACAAAGGCCGCCCCGTCTCCCGGAGCAGCCTTGTCTATCTCATTTGCCCTGGGCCTGACGGCTTACAGGGTTTTCTTCACTTCTACCTCTTCGTAGGCTTCGACGAGGTCACCCACTTTCACATCGTTGTAGTTGGCAATGTTCAAACCACACTCAAAGCCGGTAGTCACCTCTTTGACATCGTCCTTGAAGCGTTTCAACGAGCCCAGGTCGCCGCTGTAAATAACGATACCGTCGCGAATCAACCGTATCTTGCTCGAGCGTTTGATCTTGCCCTCCTTCACGATACAGCCGGCTACCGTGCCCACCTTGGTGATGTGGTAGGTCTCGAGAACCTCGGCCGTACCCAGAATCTCTTCTTTGATTTCAGGCGACAACATACCCTCCATGGCGGCCTTCACCTCTTCGATGGCATCGTAGATGATGGAGTAGAGACGGATGTCTACGCCCTCTTTCTCGGCCAACCGGCGGGCGGCTACCGAGGGACGCACCTGGAAGCCGATGATGATGGCGTTGGAGGCGGCGGCCAGCGTAATATCCGACTCGGAGATTTGACCCACGGCCTTGTGCAGCACGTTGATCTGAATCTCGGGGGTGGAGAGTTTGATGAGCGAGTCGCTCAGAGCCTCGACCGAACCGTCTACGTCGCCCTTCACAACCAGGTTCAACTCCTGGAAGTTACCTACGGCAATACGACGGCCTATGTCGTCGAGCGTAAGCAGCTTGTGGGTACGCAGGCCCAGCTCGCGTTGCAGTTGCTCACGCTTGTTGGCAATCTCGCGAGCCTCTTGCTCGGTATCCATCACGTGGAAGGTATCACCGGCCTGCGGGGCACCGTTCAAGCCCAGTATCTGTACCGGGGCCGACGGACCGGCCGACTCGATGCGGGCATTACGCTCGTTGAACATCGCCTTCACACGGCCGTGGTTGGTACCGGCCAGCACCACATCGCCCTTGTGCAGGGTTCCGTTCTGTACCAGCACGGTGGCTACATAACCCCGGCCCTTGTCGAGGGTCGACTCGATAATCGTACCCGTGGCCTTGCGGTTGGGGTTGGCCTTCAGGTCGAGCAGCTCGGCCTCAAGCAGCACCTTCTCCATGAGTTCGTGCACTCCGGTACCCTTCTTGGCCGAAATCTCCTGCGACTGATATTTGCCGCCCCAGTCTTCGACCAGATAGTTCATATTGGCCAGCTCCTCCTTGATTTTGTCGGGGTTGGCATTGGGTTTATCGATTTTATTGATGGCAAAGACAATGGGCACACCGGCAGCCGAAGCGTGGTTGATGGCCTCGACCGTCTGCGGCATCACGTTGTCGTCGGCTGCCACGATGATGATGGCAATATCGGTCATCTGGGCACCGCGGGCACGCATGGCGGTGAAGGCTTCGTGACCCGGCGTATCGAGGAAGGTGATGCGACGGCCGTCGTCGAGCTTCACATTGTAGGCACCAATGTGCTGCGTGATACCACCGGCCTCGCCGGCAATCACGTTGGAGTTGCGGATGTAGTCGAGCAACGAGGTTTTACCGTGGTCTACGTGACCCATCACGGTAACTACCGGCGGACGCGACTGCAGGTCTTCCTCCTTGTCCTCCTCTTCGTGAATGGCTTCGACTACCTCGGCACTCACATACTCGGTCTTGAAACCAAACTCCTCGGCCACGATATTGATGGTCTCGGCATCGAGGCGCTGGTTGATCGACACCATCATGCCAATGCTCATGCAAGTAGCAATTACTTCGTTCACCGGCACATTCATCATCGAAGCCAGGTCGTTAGCCGTCACAAATTCGGTCAATTTCAATACCTTGCTTTCGGCCTCTTCCATTTCGGCGAGTTCGCGCTCGCGATTCGAGAAGGCCTCGCGTTTCTCCTTACGCCATTTGGCCGACTTCTTCTGACCCTTGGTAGTCAGGCGGGCCAGCGTCTCCTTGATTTGTTTCTGAACGTCCTCTTCGCTCACTTCGGCTTTGATGGGACGTTGTTTCTGCTTATTCGGTTTGTTGCCGCCACCGTTGTTCTTACCGTTTCCGCCCCGGGCCGGCTGGTTGCCACCCATCGACGAAATGCTCTTCGAGATGTCGACTTTCTCCTTGTTGATGCGTTGACGTTTACGACGTTCGCCGCCTTGCGAGTTGGCATCGTCGCCACCGCCGGCAGCAGCCTTGTGAGCTTCCTGACGCTGTTTCTCCTTGTTCTCACGCTCTTTGCGTTTCTCCTCCTTGCTCTTTTTCTTCGGGCGAGTCTGCTGGTTCAACGCATCGAGGTCGATACGGCCTACCACATTGATGCTCGAGGTGAAGGCAGGACGACCCAGCGTAAAGACTTCGTCGTCGCGCTTTTCGACCGTTTCGGGAGATTCCTGGGCAGGAGCAGCGGGAGATTCCTGGGGTTTTGCCGGCGCGGCCGGAGCTTCGGCAGCCGGTGCGGGCTCGGGCTTTTGGGGCTCGGCGGGAGCAGCAGGCTGCACCGGTTGAGCCGGTTGCACAGGCTGAGCGGGCTTCTCGACCTGAGGCTTGGGAACCTCGAGGGCAGGAGTTGCCTCGCTCTTCTTCTCTTCGACCGGTTTCTCGGCAGGCTTGGGCTCCTCTTTCTTCTCGACAGGCGTCTCCCGAGGCTTGCTGTGGTCGGCCGACTTGGGTCGATTGAGGGCATCGAGATCAACATGGCCCACCACTTTGGGACGCTGCGGCTCGGGGATAACCGTTTTCACCTCTTTCGGCTCCTCTTTGACCGGAGCCGTTTCGGGTTCGGCCGAAGCCGCGGCTTTCGCTCTCTCCTTATGCCGCTCAAGGCTGATACTTTCCGACTCGAGTTTCAGACTTTTATCCTTACTGAACTCCTTAACGAGCAGGGCATACTGTTCGTCGGTTATCTTGGCGTTGGGGTTGGCCTCTACCGTGAAACCTTTCTTTTGAAGGAATTCGACAGCCGTCTGAATTCCCACATTCAAATCTCTTGCTACTTTATTTAACCTTATCGACATACTCAGTTTTAGTTTATAAATAATGGAAGAATGAAAAGGGGCCTTTCGCCCCAGGGGCGCGAGGCCGCACACCATGGCGGCCCCGAAGCGGATTATTCTTCAAACTCCGCTTTCAGGATAGAGAGCACCTCGTCTACGGTGTTCTCTTCGAGGTCTGCTTTTTCGATCAAGGTCTCACGCGGCAAGGCCAGCACACTCTTGGCCGTGGCGCAACCGATACCCTTCAGGGCCTCGATTACCCAGTCGTCGATCTCGTCTCTGAACTCGTCGAGGTAGATATCCTCCTCTTCATCCTCGTCGATGTCGCGATATACATCGATGTTGTAGCCGGTAAGCATGCAGGCCAGCTTGATATTCAAACCGCCCTTACCGATGGCCAGCGAAACCTCCTCGGGCTTGAGGAATACCTCGGCCTTCTTCTCCTCCTCGTTCAAGCGGATGGACGAGATTTTGGCAGGGCTCAGGGCACGCTGGATAAACAGCGAGGGGTTGGAGGTGTAGTTGATCACGTCGATATTCTCGTTGCGCAACTCGCGCACGATACCGTGGATACGCGACCCCTTCACACCCACGCAGGCTCCTACGGGGTCGATGCGGTCGTCGTACGACTCGACGGCTATCTTGGCACGCTCGCCCGGGATGCGGGCAATGGCGCGGATGATGATGAGCCCGTCGTGAATCTCGGGCACCTCGAGTTCGAACAACCGGCGCAAGAAGTCGTTCGACGTACGCGAAACGATAATCTTGGGATTGTTGTTCTTGTTATCGACGTCGAGCACCACAGCCCGCACGGTCTCGCCCTTCCGGTAGAAGTCCGACGGAATCTGCTCGGTCTTCGGCAGCAGCAACTCATTGTTGTCGTCGTCGATGAGCAACATCTCTTTTTTCCAGATCTGGTAAACTTCGGCGCTTACCAACTCGCCGATTTTATCCTTGTATTTGTTGTAAATGGCATCTTTCTGCAAATCGAGAATCTTCGAAGCCAGCGTCTGACGCAGGTTCAGAATGGCACGACGGCCGAACTTCTCGAAGTGAACCTCGTCGGTCATCTCCTCGCCCACCTCGAAGTCGGGGTCGGTCTTGCGGGCCTCCGAGAGCGATACCTGCAGGTTGCTGTCGGTCACGGCACCATCCTCCACGATTTCGCGGTTGCGCCATATCTCAAAATCGCCCTTGGTGGGGTTCACGATTATATCGAAATTTTCGTCGGTCCCGAACATCTTTGCCAACACATTCCGGAAAGATTCTTCCAGCACACTGATCATCGTGGTTATCTCGATGTTCTTCAACTCTTTGAACTCAGCAAAGGTATCGACCATGCTTACGGGTTCCTCTTTTTTTGCCATATTATTTAAATCTGATTAGATATTTTGTATATTTTACTTCGTCGTATCCCAGAACGATGTCTTCCTCCACCTCGACTTTGCGTTTGCTGGTTTCGCTCTTCACCTTCCGGGTTACCGTCACGACAAACCGGTCGGCATCGGCGCTCTTCAATACGCCGGTCAGCTTGCGGCCGTCTTTGGTCAGCACCTCGACCTCGTTGCCTATATTCTTCTTGTACTGCCCCAAGACCTTGAAGGGCGAAGTGATTCCGGCCGAGCCTACCTCCAGTTCATAATCCTCGACATCGCGATCGAGTTTCGATTCCAAAAAACGGTGCAGGGCCACACAGCGGTCTATATCTACCCCCTCTTCGTTATCAATCTCTACGGTCAATACGTTGTCGGGACTCACCTGTACATCGACCAGAAAACAGTCGGTACCGGCCAACCCCTCCTCGACCCATGTCGCTAACTCTTTTTTGTCTATCATAACGGTTATTGTAGTGAAAAAAACGAGGGGACATCATTGCCCCCTCTTCCATTCCTATCGCCACAAAGATAGTACAATATTATATAATACACAACTCTACCGGCCTGACAGCCCTCGAAATAGAATATTTCGCGCCTATAATTTAAATATTTTTTGCATTATATAATCTTATTTATTAGAACAAAAAGGTGAATGCCTGCAACTGTTTGCGCAGCGCAAGCTCTTCGCCGCCACAATATCGGTTGCACAGCGCGTGAAACTGTGGCCCGTGATTCATCTGTTGTAAATGAGCCAGTTCGTGACAGATGACATAGTCGATCAACGGCTCGGGCAGGAACATGAGACAATACGACAACTGTATCGACTTGCTGCGGGTGCAGTGCCCCAATTTACGCCGGCCCCGCCCGATGGTCACCTCTCTCGGCGAGGCGCCTACCCGACGGGCCACCTCGGCCAACCGACGAGGCAACACCTCCTGAGCCCGCCGGTACATGAGGCGGCAAACCCCGCGCGAGAGCTGCTGCCGCACCCGGGGCTCGTTCAGGTCGGTACCCGGCGGGCAGAGCACCTGCAAGGTAGTACCCTCGTATCGGAAGAGAATACAGTCGGGCAACCGACCGGACAACAGCTCGATATGACCGCCGTAGCAGGGAATGCGGTCGCCCACCGTGAGCTGCCGCCGTTGCTGCACCACCTCGCCCCGGACCATCAGCCGCCGCAGCCGCTCCCGATTCTCGTCGACAATCGTCTGCACCCGCCCCAGCGAGTATCCGGTCGGACAGGTAATCTGCATCACCCCCTCCTTCACGCGAAATATCAGACGTCGGGCCCTGCTGTCGGGCCGAACCTGTACCGTACCGAACTCTTCGTCGTCAAATGTCTCCATCGGAACAAATCTCCTTTTCCCGACAAAGATAGTGCAACGGCTATACCCAAACAATACATAGGGCGTTGCAAAAATACGAATGCCGCCTCCACCCCAAACCATCCCCCAACCATGCCATAAGGCCCCGCACAGGTTCACCCCCTCCTGCTACTTCTACCGACATACAATCCCAAACCGCACATAAACCGCCACAGAAATCCACCCCGGTCATACCCCTTACTCCCGGACCATTCGACCTCCAGCGACACATGAGCCACTGCCACCACCGGCCTTCCCCGCCCACCCTACCTCACTCCGCTCCCAATCCATCCATACCAAGCCGGCAAACACCCCTACACGTACTATCCATCGTGTTAAAATATATTATTTTATAAGTACTATGTAATACAAGTTACCATACTATACCTATATTTGTGTCGTAAAAGGTACTAAGCATGAATACAGACAATGTAAAATCGCAGATGCGAAAAGGGATACTGGAATATTGCACGCTGCTCATCCTGCAAAAGCGGAGGGCCTACGTGTCGGATATTATCCAATCGCTCAAAGCCTCGAAGCTCATCGTGGTCGAAGGTACCCTCTACCCGCTGCTTACCCGGCTCAAGAACTCGGGGCTGCTCACCTACGTGTGGGAGGAGTCGACCCAGGGCCCTCCCCGCAAATACTACGAGCTTACCCCCGAAGGGGAACACTTCCTCCAGGAGCTCGACACCGCCTGGAACGAACTGAACCAGGTTGTCGCCCACATCAAAGAACAATAAAAACCAGACTGTCATATGAAAAAGACCGTAACCATCAATCTCGACAAGACCATCTTCAACATAGACGACGATGCCTACGAACTGCTCGAAGCCTATCTGCAATCGCTCAACGAGCACTTTGCCCACGAAGAGGGCGGACAGGAGATTCTGAACGACATCGAAAGCCGCATTGCCGAACTCTTCAAGGAGCGGCTGGGATTCGGCATGCAGGTGATTACCCGCCAGGAGGTGAACGAGGTGATTGCCATCATGGGGCGCCCCGACGAGATAGAGACTCCTCTCGAGAACGAAACTTCCGACGAAGGCGAAACCTCCGGGGAGGCCACCTCGGCCTCGTCACCCGCCGATGAGAACAACGTCGGCAACACACCCGAACCCAATCGGCGCAGCCGCCGGCTCTACCGCGACCCCGACAACCGCGTACTGGGCGGTGTAGCCTCGGGCATTGCCTACTACATCGGGGTCGACGTAGTACTCGTGCGCGTCATTCTGGTTCTGCTGCTGCCTTTGTGGGCTTCGTCGATATGGATTTATCTGCTGTTGTGGATTTGCGTTCCCGAGGCCCGCACCACGGCTCAGAAGCTTGAGATGCGGGGCGAGACGCCCACCGTCGACAACATACGCCGTGCCGTCGAAGAGGAGCACACGAGCGGACAGTCGACCGGCAGCTCGCTGAGCAGCACGGCAGGCGAGATTTTCCGCAGCATATTCAAGATTTTCTTTATCGTCATCGGTGGCATCATTGCCCTCTCGATTATCGCGACACTGGTTGCCTGCATCGTCAGTCTGCTGGGTATCTTCGTCCTGGGCACCACAACCATCACCACACCATTCATCTCGATTTTCCCCGGAAACATCGAAGCCCTCAACGGCCACTGGGAACTGGTGCTGTTCACCGTCTCGCTGCTGCTCACCTTCGGGATACCTCTCTACGCCATCCTGCGGCTGGTACTGGGCTCCATCTTCCACTGGCAACCGCAATCGTCGGCCCTCAACATCACGCTGCTGGTGCTGTGGCTGCTCTCGCTGGCCGGACTCTTCTTTGCCACCTTCGTCGCCTTCCCCGAACACGCTTTACTCGTCATATAACAATAGCTTCCTAAACACCCGAACGCCCCGGCAACCGGATTCAAACCGGCTGCCGGGGCGTTCGCTATTTCATTCGGTCGAAGATAATAAAGCGCAACGACTCACTCGCGCTTGTCGACCCCCCACATCAGCTTGGCCCGCAACGTCTCGGCAAAGCTGTGACCCAGCCGCTTCACCACCCGGATGGGGAAAGGAGCCTTGCGCAGCACCACCTGCGTATCGGTATCGAGCATGATGGAGCGGCCGTCGAGACTCAGCAGATAGCTGTGGTTGCGGCTGTCGACCCGCAGGGTAATGCAGGCGTCGTCGTTCACCACCAATGGCCGCACGGTGAGGCTGTGAGGGGCTACCGGCGAAATAACCCAGTTGGCCGCCTGCGGCATGAGAATGGGGCCGCCCACACTCATCGAGTAGGCCGTAGAGCCTGTGGGGGTAGCCACGATAAGGCCGTCGGCCTGATAGGTATTGAGATAGCTCTCGCCCACCGTCGTATGAATCGAAATCATCGACGAGGTATCCTGCTTGAGCACCGCCACCTCGTTGAGGGCATAGGGCCAAAAGCCTTCGGGCAATCCCGACAGCTCGACCTGCAGCAGCGAGCGCTCCTCGATTTTGTACCGACCGGCCACAATCTCGTTCATGACCCGCTCGGTCTCTTCGGCCGGTACATCGGCCAGAAAACCCAGACGACCGATATTGACCCCCAATACCGGGATACCCCGGTCGCCTATCTTTTCGGCAGCCCGCAAAAAGGTGCCGTCACCCCCGATACTCAAGGCCATGTCGGCCGGGTAGTCGCGGCAACAGTCAATCGGCTCGATACCCCGGCACACGTCGGGAAGCTCGCGCGAAAGAAGTTCGTAAAAATCGCGATGCGCCGCCAACGAAGCCTCGGTGCGCGACAAGACCTGCAACACCCGGTGTACCTGTGCCAGGCGGGCTCCCTGGTAGTTATGGCCAAACAACAATATCTTCATCATCCCTCCTACATTCCCAGATAATACATCAACTCCTTGATACGCTGTTCGATGCGGTCGTCCATAGCACTGTGCAACTGGTAGCAACTCAGCACCCGGTAGTCGAACCGTTCGAGCGAGCGAAGCACCGGCGTGGCATCCTCGCGGTCGATACGCAGGCAAGCCCGCCACATGCCCGACTCCTCGTCGGGACGTATCATCAAATTCATCACCCGACAATCATTGTCCTCGACCAGGCGGGTAAGTTCGGTAGCCGAATAGTCGGCCCGCGGAATCTCCAGCTCGATGATGGCTCCCGGCGACGACGTCTGGCACAACCGGGCCACAGCCACCATAACCGCATGGATGGGGATAGCCCCCACGTAGCGGCGATGCTGATCGACCACGGGGAGCACATCGTCGGTGTATTGGGCAAACTGATTCACCACATCGAGCAGGTGCGTCTCCTCACGCACGGCCGAACGTCGCCAGTTCTCCCGCCCCACGGCCTCTTCGCCGTTCACATCGGCCAACTCCCCGGCCTGAAGAATGCCCACATACTCGCCCGCGTCGACCACCGGCAGACTCGACCAGGCCGAGCTTTCCAGCGCCGCACGCGCCTCGTTCACCGACATCGTGGCCAGCAAGACGGGTATTTCGGGCAATATCATATCTTTTGCTTTCATTTATTGCGCATATTTCTGTAATTCGTATTATTTTTGCACGAAAGTTATACAAAGATAGCTATTTTTTTCGGTTGATACTGCAGCCCGTTTCTTTTCATTGAAACCGAGCGACAAAGTGCCACACCGGAAAAAGCGATTAGGGTAAAAAGAGAAAATGACCAAGTTAAGTGTTAATGTCAACAAAATAGCTACCTTGCGCAACGCACGAGGCGGCAATATTCCGAATGTATTGAAAGTCACGCTCGATTGCGAATCCTTTGGAGCCGAGGGCATCACCGTGCACCCGCGCCCCGACGAGCGGCACATTCGCTATGCCGACGTGTACGAGCTGAGGCCGGCCGTCAGCACCGAGTTCAATATCGAGGGATATCCCTCCGAAAAATTTCTCGACCTGGTGCTCAAGGTGAAGCCCGACCAGGTGACGCTGGTGCCCGATGCCGAGAATGTCATCACCTCGAATGCCGGGTGGGATACGCGGGCACACTTCGACTTCCTCTCCAAGATTATCGACCGCTGCAAGGCGGCCAACATTCGCACCTCGATTTTTGTCGAGCCCGACCTCGAGATGGTCGAGTATGCCGCCAAGACCGGCACCGACCGAATAGAGCTCTACACCGAACCCTATGCCGCACACTACGCACAAGACCGCGAAGCTGCCGTGGCTCCCTTTGTCAAGGCAGCCGAACATGCCCGCAGCCTGGGGCTGGGCGTGAATGCCGGCCACGACCTCAACCTCGAGAACTTGCGCTTTCTTCACGAACGCATCCCCTTCCTGAGCGAGGTCTCCATAGGCCACTGCCTCATCTGCGACGCCCTCTACCTGGGGTTGAAAGAGACTATCAGACAATACAAAGAGTGCTTGAAATAACCGATTAAACGCTATATCATGAATCTGCTTACGTTGCTTCTGCAAACTACCGACACAATCGTGACGCCTCCCGTACTTACCCCGGTCGAGGCCGTCAACGACTTGAACCTCTGGGACCTTGCCTGCAAGGGAGGAATCATCATGATACCCCTGTTGCTCCTCTCCCTGCTCTCGATCTATATCTTCGTCGAGCGACTGCAAGTCATCCGACGTGCCGCCCGTGAAGACAACTCGTTCATGGAACGCATCAAAGACTACATCCACGAAGGGAACATCGACAGTGCCCTGAAGCTCTGCAAGAAGACCAACACCCCCTACTCGCGCCTCATTGCCAAAGGTATCTCGCGACTGGGTCGCCCCATGAACGACGTACTGGTAGCCATCGAAAACGTGGGCAACATCGAGATTGCCAAACTCGAAAAGGGTTTCCCCTGGCTCGCCACCACCGCAGCCGGTGCTCCCATGATCGGATTCCTCGGTACCGTAACCGGTATGGTACGGGCCTTCTACAACATGGCTTCGGCCGGTAACAACGCCGACATCTCCACCCTCTCGGGCGGTATCTACGAGGCTCTGGTCACCACCGTAGCCGGCCTTATCGTGGGCATCATCGCCCTCTTTGCCTACAACTACCTGGTGTCGCGCGTCGACGGCGTGATGAACCAGCTCGAGTCCAAGACAATGGAATTTATGGACCTGCTCAACGAGCCGGCCGAATAACCCGAGGGAGACACGACCATGGCACTGAAACGAAGACACAAGATAGAGGCCACATTCAGCATGGCATCGATGACCGATGTCATCTTTCTGTTGCTCATCTTCTTTATGATTACCTCGACGATTGTCTTTCCCAACTCCATCAAGGTGAACCTGCCGCAAAGCAACCAGCAGGCGGCAGCCAAGCCCCTCACCCGGGTAGTAATCGACGAGCACAACGACTACTACATCGCTTTCGGCAACGAGGCCCCGCAGCCCGTTACCTACGATCAGCTGGTGCAACGGCTCGCCGAAACGCCCCAGCAGGATAGCGAGCGCTACATAGCCCTCTATGCCGACGAGACGGTACCCTATCGCGAGATTGTCAAGATACTCAATGTCGCCAACGACAACCACCTGAAGATGGTACTGGCCACCAAACCGGTGCGTAACCCGTAAACCGAACACCACCTCAAAAACAGAATCGAACACCCCACCCATGGAACCACAGAAAAGAGATAAGATACAAGCCATTGCCGCTACCGTTGCCGTGCATCTGGTAGTGCTGCTCGTCTTGTGGTTTACCCTGCTGGGACCCGAGCCCATGGGGTCGGGCAGCGGCGTGCTGGTACAAGTGGGACTGGTCGACGAAGCCTCGGGCATGTTCGAGTCGAACGCCACCGAGCCGCAGCGGCCACAGGCCGAGCAACCGCGCGAAAACGACGACGAGCTGATAACCCAGACCGACGAGGAGAGCATCCAAATCGAGAAGAAGAAAAAAGAGGAGGATAAAAAGAAAAAGGCCGTTCAGGAAAACAAAAAGGACGACCGCATTGCCAATCAGGTGAAGAACGCCTTTGGCAAAGGTGTGTCGAACGACGGCAGCCGCGGCGACAGCGACAAGGGCAGCGGCACACAGGGCAACCCCTTCGGCAACGCATCGACCGGCGAACTCACCGGCGTGGGCGGCTACGGCGGCTACAACCTGGGCGGCCGCGGGCTGGTTGGCTCCCTGCCCTATCCCCAATACGACAACAGCAACGACGCCGGCACCATAGCCATTTCGATTACAGTCAACCCCCAGGGACAGGTCATCAGCGCCATCGCCACCGTCAAAGGCAGCGAAGGCACCGCCTTCTCCAACCCCAAACTGCGGGCCTCGGCCGAAGCGGCCGCCCGCCGCTCGCGATTCGAACGCAGCAACCGCTCGTCGAACCAGACAGGGGTTATCGTCTATATCTTCAAACAGAACTGAACCACACAAAAAAAGGGCCCGAATCCAATCCATCCGAGCCCTCTATATCTCCATAAACTCTTACTAGCCTAATACCCCAGAGCGATATTGTCGATCCAGAGGGTACTGCCCAATCCGCCCACATAGGCGGTGCCGCAAGTGGCCGAAGCCATCACAAGCATGTGCGTGACCGGCTCGTCGGGCTTGCCCCAGCCCACCTCGATTACGGGCACCATCTTGCCCTTGCTGTTGCGGCAATAGTACGAACTCTCTTCGGGAATAAGCCCCATGTACGATTTGTAGAAGGGCTTGTCGGTGATGTCGCCATAGTGAATGGTAAGGCTATGACCATTCACCCAACCGGCAGTACTCTTGCCGTAGCGCTCACGCCCGGTACCTACCCGGTGAGCGTACACATTGCCGTCGGCATCTTCCCAACGGTGCTGCAACAGAATATAGACCTCGCCATTGTCGCGACCGGGCAACTGCTTGCGCGAGCTGAAACCGGTCGACTGGGTACGGAAGTTGTCGGGCGAAGCCTGATACTTGTAATCGAAAATCAACCGGGTGGGCCGCTTGGTAAAGGGAATACCCATTTCCATCTTGCTGTACGGACTGTTGGTCGAGCGGATAGGCTCGTCGACCTCGCCCAGGAAGATACTGCCGCTCACCAGCACGTGCAGATTCATCATGCCCAGCACGCAGCAATCCTCAATCACGGTCTCCATGCGGGCACAGGTGCCTCCCCCCTCGCGTTTCTCGGGGCGGACGGTATTACTGGTCTTCACCACCCCCATCACGTTGGCCATTACATTCGACGAAGCCCAGGGCGAACCGCCCATGTTCCGATAGGCTTTGTTTCCCTTGATGTGTTGGGTAGGAGCTATGGCATAGACTGTCTTGGTCTTGCCTCCCAACAGGGCCGACTCTTTGATTTCGCGGGTTACCCAATGTTCAAAATCGGCAAAAGGCAGCGGCTCTACACGCTGGGCATAGGCACTGCTCACCGGCAACAGGCTGCACAGAGCCATCCACAGTGTTGTTTTTTGCATCTTCTTCATATCCATTTTCACAAATTCAGATGGTGCAAAATTAAACGCTCCGCCGATTTATTCGGGGTAATTATCTATTTTTAAATATTTATCCACCCGCTTCGCATGCAAAACCCCCTCTCTCCGCTTATAATAAGCGGCGAAATGTTTCTTTATGTAAAAATACAGAGCTTTTAAGAAAAGTATTTAAATGCAAACGTATCTCCCCGATTTTCACTATCTTTGTTACTCAAAGACAAGATGGGGGGGGTCGACATGGTCAAATGTTGAGAACTTGGTTTTCCAGTTGTCTCTGCCCTTACCTTTTACTATCTTTGTCTATTGATAAACATATAATAATCAATTCATTTTTCAACCGCCCATGGAAACCGCCACATTCAATATCTTTCTGATCGTGATGGCCGTCACGGCTCTCATCGTGTTCATCGCCCTCCACTTCGTAAGTGCCGGCTACGGCATGCTCTTCGACCGCAAGTGGGGAATCTCCCTCTCCAACCGCATCGGGTGGGTGGTGATGGAGGCACCGGTATTCGTCGCCATGCTCGTGTTGTGGCTGCTGGCTCCGGCCGAATACCGCTACGACCCGGTGCGCATCGTCTTTCTGGTGCTGTTCGAGTTGCACTATTTCCAACGCTCGTTCATCTTCCCCTTCCTCATCAAGGGCAACAGCCGCATGCCGCTCAGCATCGTGAGCATGGGCATCGTCTTCAACCTGCTCAACGCCTTCATGCAAGGCGGCTGGATTTTCTACATCTCGCCGCTCGACTACTATACCCCGGCCTGGTTCACCTCGCCTCAGTTTATCATCGGTGTCATCGCCTTTGCGGCCGGCATGTTCATCAACATCCAGTCCGACTCCATCATACGCCATCTGCGCAAACCGGGCGACCGCAAGCACTACATACCGCGGGGCGGCATGTTCCGCTGGGTATCGTCGGCCAACTACTTCGGCGAGTTTCTCGAGTGGGTAGGCTTCGCCATCTTCACCTGGTCGTGGGCCGGAGCCGTCTTTGCCTGGTGGACCTTTGCCAACCTGGCTCCCCGTTCGGCATCGCTCTACAAACGCTACACCCAGGAGTTCGGCGAAGAATTTACCCGCGAAAAACGTAAAAAGATAATCCCTTTCATCTATTGAAATCATGAACAACGATACTGCTCCCAAAGAGTCCATACTCTTTACACCGGCCTCGATAGGGCCCGTCACCCTGCGCAACCGCACCATACGGTCGGCCGCCTTCGAAGGGATGTGCGACAACAACGCCCCTACCCAAAAACTGTATGACTACCACCGCAGCGTGGCTGCCGGCGGCATAGGCATGACCACGCTCGCCTACGCCTCGGTTACCCGCAACGGGCTCTCGTTCAAACACCAGTTGTGGATGCGCCCCGAAATCGTGAAACCGTTGCGCCGCATCACCGACGCCATTCATGCCGAGGGAGCCAAAGCCTCCATCCAGCTGGGACACTGCGGCAACATGTCGCACCGCAGCACGGCCGGGCAGATACCCATCTCGGCCTCGACCGGATTCAACCTCTACTCGCCCACCTTCGTACGAGGCATGCACAAGGACGAAATCGAGGCGATGGCCCGTGCCTTCGGCGAGGCGGTCAACAACGCCCGCGATGCCGGATTCGATGCCGTAGAGATTCACGCCGGACACGGCTACCTCATCAGCCAGTTCCTCTCGCCCTATACCAACCACCGTCGCGACGAGTACGGCGGTTCGCTCGACAACCGCATGCGCTTCATGCGCATGTGCATGGAGCAGGTGATGAAGGCGGCCGGTAACGACATGGCTGTCATCGTCAAGACCAACATGCGCGACGGATTCAAAGGAGGCATCGAAATCGACGAAGGCATCCTCATCGCCCGCGAGCTCGAGCAACTGGGGGCCCATGCCCTGGTATTGAGCGGCGGTTTCGTGAGCAAGGCCCCCATGTATGTGATGCGGGGCGAGATGCCCATCACCACCCTCACCTACT
Organism: uncultured Barnesiella sp.; assembly: GCF_946496565.1. NCBI lineage: Bacteria > Pseudomonadati > Bacteroidota > Bacteroidia > Bacteroidales > Barnesiellaceae > Barnesiella > uncultured Barnesiella sp. The sequence continues at coordinate 31,317 of NZ_CAMMHD010000006.1, read as the reverse complement.
ACATGAAGACGTGGTGGCTCAAATACGGCGTGAAGCTGGCCGGACGGTTCATGATTCCGACCGTTCCCTTCCGCGAAGCCTACTTCCTCGACGATGCCCTCAAGTTCCGCGAAGCGCTCAGGCTCCCCCTCATCTACGTGGGCGGTCTGGTATCGCGACCCACCATCGACAAGGTGCTCGACCACGGATTCGAGTTTGTGCAGATGGGACGTGCCCTCATCAACGAACCCGACTTTGTCAACCGCATGAAAAACGAAGAGGAGGTGCGCTGCGGATGCGACCACACCAACTACTGCATAGCCCGCATGTACTCCATCGAGATGGCCTGTCACAAACACCTCGAAGGGCAGCTGCCCCCCTGTATCGTCAAAGAGATAGAAAGGATACACCGCCATGATGCGAAATAGAGATCTTGCACCGGGCACGGCCCTCGTGACCGGCGCCAGCTCGGGCATCGGCCTCGAGTTTGCCCGGCAACTGGCAGCCTGGGGAGCCGCCCTCGTGATGGTGAGCATCGACCGCGACGACCTCGAGCGCGAAGCGGCCCGCATTGCCACCGACTATCGGGTGCCGGTCGAGACCCTCTGCATGGACCTGGCCCGCCCCGAAGCAGCCAACGAACTCTATCGCTATTGTTGGGAGAAGGAGCTGACCATCGACATTCTCATCAACAACGCCGGCATCTTCTCCTTCCGCGAGGTTGCCCGCACCGACCCGGCCAAAATCGAGACCATGCTGCAGCTGCACATCGGCACCGTCACCCGGCTGTCGCGACTGTTTGCCGCCGACATGTGCGCCCGTCGCCGCGGCTATCTGCTCAACATGTCGTCGCTCTCGTGCTGGACACCCTATCCCGGCATCGCCCTCTACACGGCTACCAAAGCCTACATACGGGTATTCACCCGGGCCCTGGCCTGCGAACTGCACGACTATGGCGTGCATGCCACCGTCGTATGTCCCGGCGGAGTAGCCACCGGGCTGTACGGCCTGCCGCCCCGGCTGTTGAAACTGGGGGTACGGCTCGGGGTACTCATGACTCCCGAACGCCTCGTGCGAAAAGCTCTCAACGCCCTCTTCCGAGGGAAAAAACAACTCATCCCGGGCCTGTTCAACCGCCTGCTCATCCCGCTGGCGGCCGTCATGCCCACCCGGGTACGTCTCATAGTCAAACACCGCATGCTCGATGAATAAAGAGTATTACATCATCACCGGAGCCAACGGCAGCATAGGGCAGGCTCTCACCGAGGCCATCGCTGCACAAGGGCAGCCCGTAATCATGGCCTGCCGCAATCTGGCCAAATCGCAACCCGTGCAACAGCGCATCATCGAAAAGACGGGCAATACCGACATCACCCTGCTGCCGCTCGACCTCGCCTCGTTTGCCTCGATTATCAGTTTTGCCGAACACCTGTCGCAAGAGTCCATCTCGATACAGGCGCTACTCAACAATGCCGGCGTCATGAACCAGCATTACAGCCAAACGGCCGACGGCTTCGAGTCGACCATCGGGGTCAACTACATAGGCACCGTACTGCTCACCCGCATGCTGCTCCCCCTCATGCACCCCGGCAGCCGCATCGTCACCACCACCTCGCTCACCCGCTACATCGGCAAAATCGACGATACCTTCTTCGGGGCACCGCCGCACAAGTACAAACGGTTCGAGGCATACAGCAAGTCGAAACTCGCCCTCACCCTCTATACCGCACGCCTGGCTCAGGAGCTTCGCCCGCGGGGCATCTGGGTCAATGCCGCCGACCCGGGGGTAGTCGACACCGACATGATCACCATGCACTCGTGGGTCGACCCGCTGGCCAACCGGTTCTTCCGCCCCTTCATCAGCACCCCGCAAGAGGGAGCGTCAGGAGCCCTCTATGCCGCCACCGCCCCCGAAGCCTATGGCGTCACCGGCGAAATATTCAAAAAGCGGAAACACACCCCCATTCCTCCCCGGGTCGTTCATCTGCCCAAGGCCCTGTGGCTATACGAGGAGACCGGGAAAAGAATCACCGAAGTCCTCGCCAAGCAGCCTACAAGCGCTCCCAAAATATAAAATTACAAAACACTTGTATTTTCTTATTAACGCAGACAAGCGATTATACCGATTCCATCGGGCCGATAACGCCCGCGATAAGGGAGTGACAATTATTTAGATACACCTCTCCCGGTTGGGGTGAATCCTCCGTAAAAGGCCGTCCCGACGAGGAAAGAAAAAATTTTTATTCATGCACAGAATCCAAATATAATTTTGTTTTATCATTTGAAAATACTATCTTTGTCTCGGATTCAAAATCGCGATACTCCCTTTCAATAAAGGGAAAGAGCGAAAAAAGATGCGAAATATTTTTTACTGAATATCTATACAGTTCTGCCGGAAAAAACAACGATGTGAATCGTTATACTATCAGTCCCCTTTTTTTATGATATCGAGATTCCTGCAGAACTTTTTTTTTAAATCCTCACACACTCCCCGACCCAAGCAATCTCTCATTCTTGCCCAACAGACGAGACATGTGCCGGTGTCATCAGACCTACCGCAACTCTGGCCTCTTGCCCCTAAGTGAAAAAAAACCGCCGATCTCCCTGACGGAAATCGGCGGCCTTTATAAAGCCTATTCGAACTATCGATTAGAGTTTGCCGGCGCTACCCAATACATTCTCGATTTTGTGAATGTAGAGTTTCTTCATGTTTTCACGAGCCGGACCCAGGTATTTACGAGGATCGAACTCGGCGGGTTTCGTAGCGAATACCTCGCGGATAGCAGCGGTCATGGCCAGACGGCTGTCGGAGTCGATGTTGATTTTGCAAACGGCCGATTTGGCAGCTTTACGCAGCTCCTCTTCGGGGATACCGATAGCAGCTTCGAGTTTGCCTCCGTATTTGTTGATGGTGTCGACCTCTTCTTGGGGAACCGACGAAGAACCGTGCAGTACGATGGGGAAGCCCGGGAGTTTCTCCATAACGGCGTCGAGAACGTCGAAAGCCAAGGGAGGAGGTACCAGACGACCCGTAGCGGGGTCTACGTGGCATTGCTCGGGTTTGAACTTGTAGGCACCGTGCGAAGTACCGATCGAGATAGCCAGCGAGTCGCAACCCGTGCGGTGTGCGAAGTCGATAACCTCTTCGGGGTTGGTGTAGGTGTGGTGTTCGGCCGAAACCTCATCCTCAACACCGGCGAGAACGCCCAGCTCACCTTCAACGGTTACATCGAACTGGTGTGCATAGTCAACTACTTTTTTCGTGAGGGCTACATTCTCTTCGTAAGGCAGGTGAGAACCGTCGATCATCACCGAAGAGAAACCTGTGTCGATACACGATTTGCACAATTCGAACGAATCGCCGTGGTCGAGGTGCAACACGATTTGAGGATGTTCGCAACCCAACTCTTTGGCGTATTCTACGGCGCCTTGTGCCATATAACGGAGCAACGTCTGGTTGGCATAATTACGAGCGCCTTTCGATACTTGCAGAATCACAGGCGATTTCGTTTCTACGGCTGCTTGGATAATTGCCTGCATCTGTTCCATGTTGTTGAAGTTGAAAGCAGGGATAGCATATCCGCCTTTGATAGCCTTGGCAAACATCTCTCTGGTGTTTACCAATCCTAATTCTTTGTAGCTTACCATCTTATTATAAATTATTGGTTAGTAAATTCTACCGCAAAGATAAACATTTTTAGCGACTACCTCTATCTACAAACTTAAAAAACATATACACGGCTCACTTTTTTATTAAAATTTAGCCGCTATTTTAATACAACTACCCAAAGGATACTCGACTTCCAGGTGTTACACCTTGATAAATATCTCTTTTTTCAGCAGCACACAGGCCAGTAATCCGTTGAAAGCCACATACACCAGTGCATAGATGAGCGACGCCAACTGAGGCACGACGGCCCACCCGGCTATCCACATGTACACCTGATCCTTAACCGACAAGCCGCCGCAGGGAATCGTCTCCAGCACAATGGCCAGGAAACTGGCAAAGACATAGATAAACAACGGATTGCACCCGAATGCCCGGAACGGATAGGTCCAGCGTTGCATCTTGCGCACATCGATAATCCACATCAGCAAGATGAGGGTGAGCATGGCAAAACCACAGGTAACCAGTACATACGACGGGCTCCACACCTTTTTGTTGATCGGGCAACCATACCCCAGCAAGAACCCGACGATGAGCAGTGCGGCACACGCCACGGCCAGGTCGGCCATCTTCTCGTTCAAGGATTTCGAGCTCAACAAAAGACGTCCGCAAAAGAATCCTATCAACACATGCGCAATACCCGGCAACGTGCTGACAAGCCCCTCGGGGTCGAACCTGATGCCCCCCCCGTCGGGCAGCCACTCGAGATACATGTGACTCTCGCCTACCAATGCCCGGTCGACGACGGCTATCACATTGGCCGTAGACAATTCAAATCCATGCCCCCAGGCCAAGACCAGCCCATAGAGCAGCAAAATACCGGCTACGACACAGCCCAGCACCCGCCTGTTACGCACCGTAACCACCAGCAGGGAAGCAAAAAAGTAAGAGAGTGCCAGGCGTTGCAATACGCCCCAGACGCGCACCTGCTCGAAGGGGAAAAGTATCTGGCTCCACGACATCGTTCCTTCGGGCGACATCCATCGCGACAGCACGAGCGAAACCCACGAAAGAGCTACACCCAGAAGGAACAGAATGGCCGTACGCTTAACCAGCTTGACCACAAACTCCCGAGTAGGCCGGTAATCGAATTTCCGGAACGAAAAGCACATGGAGACACCCATTACAAACATAAAAAACGGGAACACCAGGTCGGTGGGCGTAAGCCCGTTCCACTCGGCATGTTTCAGCGGGGCATAGATATGCCCCCAATCGCCGGGGTTATTGACCAGAATCATACCGGCCACCGTGATACCCCGTAACACATCTAACGACATTAACCGTTCGGTTTTCATCATCTCTCTTTTTTTAACGGGTCATTCATTCTATTTGATAAAGCCGGGAGTTCTGTAATGCAATCCGTTTCGGGTGAGCCATTGCAAGTGCCACGGCAAGTTTTTCGTGAACCGGCTCCAATCGCGCTTGCTTCCCCAAGCCACTTCGCTGAATGCCTGACATGCCGGGAAGACGTGTTGTCCGAACTTGCGCTCGTTGGGTATCATTTCGGTCCACACACAAGCCTGGAAACCCTGGACCTGCGACTGTACAATGCCGGGGAACTGAGGCTCGAAGGTAAACTCGTAAAGCGACTTCAACGACTCGTCAGAGGAGTTCCCGCTCAAATAGAAACGGCCCCACTCCATAAATATCAGCGGATGTCCGCTCTGGGTAATATCGGCCGGCTGCTGCGACTCCCAGTCGCGCCAGTAGGTATAGAGCAAGTCCAGCGGCCTGTTCTTGTAAAAGGCGTCGTCCCAAGCCATCACCTTGCGCCCCTTGCTCTTGACATAATCCGACATCTGTTCTACAAAATAGTTCTGCAACTCGGTCACATTCATCAGCCCCTTGTCGCGAATCATCTGCTGGCAATAAGGGCAACTCTTCCAGTTATCTTTCTCCACCTCGTCGGCTCCGATGTGGATATATTCGCTCGGGAATACACTCAGCACCTCGTCCAGAATATTCTTCAAAAATTCATAGGTCTCGGGCTTCCCTACACAGATGGGATATGAAAATTCGGTCCCCCAACCGGCCTCGTTGGTACAGGAGAGACTGGGAAACGCCCGAATAGCCGCCGAGAAATGGCCCGGCATATCGATTTCGGGAATAATCTCGATACCGCGCTCCGAAGCGTATGCGACCAACTGCGACAGCTCCTCCTGGGTATAATAGCCCCCATATTCGCTGTTGTTGCGAATGAAGCGGGTGTCGATTACAAACGAGGCGTCGGTCTGGGCCAGCTCCTGACAACGCTTGTCGTACTCGTCGAACTCGCGCCAGGCGCCTATTGTCGTCAGTTCGGGGTATCGCTTAATCTCCATGCGCCAACCCTGGTCGTCGGTCAAGTGCATCTGCAACTTGTTGATTTTGTAGAACGAAAGCATATCGATTACCTTCTTCAGATAGTCGATGGTAAAAGCATGACGAGCTACGTCGATATGGAATCCCCGCCAACTCTTTTCGGGTTTATCGGATAATGTGAGCAACGGTAACACACGCCCGCCACCTTCATAAGCCGAACTCTGGAGCAAGATTTGACGCAGGGTCTGGACACCCCACAACAGTCCTCGTGACGACGCATACTCAAGGGTAATGCCGTCGAGCGTTGTCTTTATCTTATACTCCTCGTCTTGTAGCGAAGCATTGGCCACAAGCCGAATAAAGGCCTGGCCGCCAGACTGCCGAACCAATTCGCCCCCCAACGAGGTTACGGTCGACTCCAACAAGGCATAGGGCCCGCCGGTCAACTCGTCGCTTACCGATACCGACGAAGGCACAACCATACCACCCCCGTCGTAGATGACCGATTGCGGTTGCGGAATAAACGCTATCGAAGCAGCGTTTACCGGCCGGGAGAGATCATTTTGCGACTCGGAACATGAAGAGGCCACGGAGCCCCAACTCAGTACACTAATCACACACAAACACACTATGTATCTTTTCATAACCTTTTCTTTTTTATTTATCCGACTTCGTATCGGTCGGGAACAAAACAGTTGTTACACTCTCTTTTCCTAAATAGTACAGCCGAGCCTTGACCACACGGCCCGCAGGATAGACTACCGGGCCCCGCCACACGGTCGATTGAGTGCCGGGCTCGCTGCCGTCGGTAGTATAGCGAATCACGGCCGACGACAACGGACTGTTGGCGTAGAGACGGCCGTCGATTACACACAACCCTACGTGAGGCAACCGCACATTTACCCCGGAATGAATCAGGTAGGGATATTCCTGCATATCCAACTGCCGGTAGAAACGAGACACATCTTGGCAGAAGGCTTGCTGCTCGACCTCGCCCCGTAAGCTCTCCCAACGCGGATGCGCATTCCACCCGCGCTCTACCAGACCGAGAATCTTGGGGAAGATATAGTACTCGGCCCATTGAGGTCCACGCACCGTCTCGGAGAACAACTGAGCCTGCACACCCACGATTTTCGACAGACTGTCCAACCGGGTTTTCCCCTCGTCGGCCCGGTCCAAATCGACCGGATTGTCGTGCAGGTCGCATCGAGCCGAACGGTATATCGAGAAAGGCAACATCGAGAACGACTTCACCTCGTCGACATACCCGGCCCAGGAGTGTCCCCGCTCTTCGTAGTGAGAGCTATAAGCCAGGTCCATATAGAAATTGTTTACGTTGCACAGCACTACGGGATACCCCTTATTGGCTATCCGATAGGGAATCTCGTCGCCACCCCATTCGGGCACCGTGTTCCAGCAATAGATGTTGCTGGCCACCTGTTTCAACCGACTGTCGGTCGTCGCCCGGTTGTGCAGGGCAGCCTCTTGCCAGGCCGCCAGCTTCACGCCTTGCGCCTCTACCAGGCCGGCCATGCGGCTGTAAAAGTATTCAAACAGGTCGTGAGGGCCCTCCATCCGATTGTCGCGCATGAGTTTGGCACAAGCTGCCGAACCCAACCAGGCCCCCTCGGGAACTTCGTCGCCACCCAGGTGTATCGTATGCAACGCTACACCAGCCTCGGCATACATGGCCGCGATTTCGGTCACCACCTTCTCCATAAAGGCATAGGTCGACGGCAAAGCCACGTTGATAACATTGTCGGTATAAGACTGGGCCGACACGTATTTCGACGTATCGCCCGGCTCGCTCAACAGGTATTCTCGAGCTTTCGCTTCGTCGGTACCGGCATACTTGCGATAACGGGCTTTCATAGCCACAATAGCTGCACGAGCATGGCCCGGAGCCTCGACTTCGGGGACTACCGTCACATGCCGGCGTGCTGCATAACGCAACAAGTCGACAAACTCGTCGCGAGTATAATAGCCGTTACCCGTACCCTCCGTAACCGAATAGGAGCCGTCGTAACCCGGGTATAGGCAGGTCGACTCGTCGGTCGTATGACCCCGATGGCCACCGACCGCAGTCAGCTCTTCCAAACCGGGAATCTCGATACGCCAACCTTCATCGTCGGTCAAATGCAGATGCAGCACATCGATCTTGTAAGACGACAGAATATCGATCCAGCGTTTCACATCGGCAGCCGGAATAAAGTTGCGCGACACATCGAGCATGAAGCCGCGATAGGACAAATCGGGATAATCGATAATCGTTTGCCGGTCGAGAGTATGGCTATTTCCCCTCAGCAAGGCCAGGAGAGTCTGTATACCGTTGAATACGCCGTGCGGCGTAGCCCCCACGACAGCAATCTGGCGATTGTCTATGTCCAGCCTATACTGTTCGGGGTTGCATGTATGGCCAGCGGCTGCCAGGTCAAGCTCGATGTGCATCGAAGCACCCTCGGTGACAGCTATTCCATACTCCTGCTCCAGCTTCTCTTGCAACAGACGTGCCTCATCGACCAACTCTTGATTATACAGCAGTGATACCTCGGCAGGGACCGATACCCGGCCCCCCTTCGCAACCGCCTGCTTGACCGATGGCAACACGGCCGGAGCCGTCGAATCAAACGGGCAGGCATAACTGGCATTGCGACGATAAATAGCCTCAGCCGAGAGGTCGCCCATACGTTCCCGATCGGAGAACGGAACGATTGCCAACTCGACCGGGAGCGGAGTATTCTGCCCCTTTGCTACCCAGTAGCATCCCTCGGGTTGCCGCGACAGGTTGACAGCCCGGCTATCGGCATAATAGACGACCACCAGCGAATCGTGCGGCGGGATATTCCGGTACCGGTCGGTCGGAGCCATTTTATAATAGTTGGCATTCACGGCCGTAATACAAACCGGTGATGTCGAATCGTTGGCGACACGTACCGGCAACTGGGAATAAAAGATTTCCCAATCGCCCGCCAGTTCCCGGTCGGTCTTATTTCTGACAACAAACCGATGACGATACATCTGGGTCGAAGCATCGTATACCCCGTTTTCCCAGACCAGTGCAACCGGAGCCTCGCCCTTGTGAGAAGTAGTGCACGAACACCACAGCGAAACGGTTGCGACCGAATATAAAATCCATTTTTTCATAATCATAAGCATTTAATGAACCTTTTACCCGCCCGGCAGAGCAGGAGCTAAACAGAGAGATAGAGACGAATGCACCGGGAAAGGATACATTCGTCTCGTCTCTCCTCATCTAAAATTTACCTATTCAGCACGTAATATTTTCGAGCCGATCTCAATCGGACAATCGCTCTACATTCATCTTTTCGTTACCAACTCCGCCCGAGGTATCGAAGGTCAGGCGGTAATAGCCCGGCACAAAGTCGGCCGTGTTGGTAAAGCCGTTGGACATCGAGACGGCAAATCCCGTGGCATCGCCCGTAATAGAGCCCTCTTTCAGCTCCATACCCAGCGTTTTGTTCCACAACCGGTCGCTGTAAATCTCGATTTCGAACGACTCCCATTCGTGGGTATTGCTCAGATAGAGAGTCGTTTGGTAGGTATTATCGGCAATCTTGACCACATAGCCCAGACGCGACACATCCTCGGTATCCCAACCGCCCGTATTGTAGTCGTCGTTCCAAACCGGAGCCGATGTAAAGCCATGACCTACCAGCCAGTAGGCTACAGGAGCCTCATCGTCGAGACGCATTACCCACATGTAGTTATACTTGCTCGAGTAGTATACCTCCCACTTGCCGCTCTCGCGCAAGAAGGAGAGTTTGCCGGTCTCGGCATTGTACTCGAAGAAGTCGCGGTTGTAGGCATTGGCGAGATCCTCAAAGCCGGTTACTTCGACCTCGGCACCCTGAGTAAACTGGATAGCCGCCCGATAATAGCCCGCACTGGCTTCGAGCTCTACGCCGTCGATTGTAAACACCTGATACTCACCGATAGCGCCCACCTTGAAAGTCATGACATCGAAAGTAATCTGTTCGATTTCCCAGCCTTGATAGTCAAAGGTGAAGCCTACCCCCGTCACACTCGACAACTCGGCATAGTTGGCCGTTTCGGAGTAGCCCCATATCAGCTCCGAATCTTCGAGCGACTCACTCGTCGATACTTTGCCGGTAAACTGGGTGATGTAGCTGCCCGTCTCCGTAGCATACAAATAGGGATTATCGGCCTGACGTTTCATGGGAATCACCTGCTCCTCGATGTGCAGATACATGGTTTCGGGCAATTCGGGACGCCGAATCTTGAGATCGAAGTTCCGGGAAACTTCGCTACCCTCTACGTTGATAGCCGTGAGGGTAAGCCGGGCCTCCTTGTTGTCTTCCAGACCGGCGGTAAAGGGGATAAAGATTCCATGATTCTGAATCGATGCCGACATGCCCTTGGTACGTATCGACTCGGTAAAAATCGACTCTTCGCCCGAAGTCAGCGAAACCTCGAGGGTCGAAAGCGGGGTCTGCTCATCCTTAATATCGACCGAGAAATAGAGAGTATCGTTGGCCATGACATATTCGGTAGACGACAGGTCGACCTCCGACATCTCGGGGCAGGAATAGGGATAGACCACACGGCCCGTGCCATCTTCGCATGCTGTCAGGAGGACAGATGCACAGCACAAGAATGTAAATATATGATTGCTAAATTTCATAATCGTACTATTATCAAAACATTAAACAATAGGTTAATACCCTTCATTTTGCGTAAGGTTGTTGTTCTTGTCGATTTCCTCCTGCGGCACAGGCCACTTCTCTCTGAACGATTGCAGGTCGCTGAAGATATACTGACCTTTCTCGTCCTTATGCTTGCGCATGACATCGAGCATACGGTCGTTTCTCAACAAGTCGTACCACCGCTGAGCCTCCATATAGAGCTCGAGCTGGCGCTCGTTCTCCACAGCCAGACGGGCATCGGCCTGCGACATGTTTACATCCAATGACGAGGGGCCGAAACCGGCACGCTCGCGAATGCGATTGACGATGACAATAGCGTCGGAAACCTGGTTCAGCTCGACCAAAGCCTCGGCCTTCATCAACAGAATATCGGCCAGACGCATCAGGATAATATCGGAGTTCTTCTCGCGAATCTTGTAGGAGAAGGGATAGTTGTCGGCCGGGAAATAGGTGTCGTACGGAGCCTCTTTCCACAGAATGCTCGAGGTGTAGCGTACATCCTTCTCGGTGTCGAACTTGGCCAGCAGGTCGTGCGTAGGGGTACAGTAGCGACGCCAGGTTACCGAGCCGTCGTCCTCCTTCAACAGACACCAGTAGGCCCAGTTGGGCGAATCGGCGGTATAGTAAACCTCGAAGATACTCTCGGTAGTAAACTTGTTGTCGGGGTTCCACAAGTCGTCAAAGTTGCTTACCAGTTGATACCCCTCGGCGATAGTCTTGTCGGCATACTCCACTACCTTGTTGTAGTCGCGGCTCTCTTTGGGACCCATGGTAGCCCACACCTTCGACAACAAACCATAGGCAGCACCTTTGGTGGCCTGGAATGCACCCACGCTCTTGCTGTCGAGATACTGTATGGTACCCTCTTCGTCGAGGTCTTCCAATATCTGTTTATATACCTCATCTTCGGTACTGCGTGCCGGATACATCACCGGGTACCAGGTGTCGAGGTTATCGGCCGTAATGGTGGGTATCAACTGCAGGACCATAGGCAATCCGCCCCACAGGCGCACCATATCGAAGTAGGCCCAGGCTCGGATAAACTTGGCTTCGGCCATCACCTTGTTTTTCTCGGCTTCGGTAGCCGACTCGGGAGTCATCAGCTTCACGTTCTCGATTACATTCGTAGCAGAACCGGCCATGGCCAGATATTGCGACCATACCAGCGAAACCTTGTAGTTGGTAGCCGTGATTTTGAGCAGGTCTTCTTCTATATCGTACACACCGTCGCTACCGGCATAGCAGTTGTCGGACTGAATGTCGTTGATCGTATAGTTCTCGAGCTGATAAATGTCGTTCTTGAAACTGTTGTAAGCGCCCTGCAACTCGGCTTGCGCATCTGAAATGGAGAGATACTCCGATACCAGCGCCCCGGCCTCGCTACCCTCCTGGGTAAAGTCGGACTGAGGTCTTTCGTCCAGAAAATCGTTACATGCACTGAATCCCAACCAGGGCAATGTAAAGCATATCGTTCTTATTATTAACTTTTTCATTTTCGTTCATCATTTAAAATTCAACATTCAGACCAAAGATCACAGCTTTCGATTGAGGATAAGTTCCGTAGTCTACACCCAGAGCTACCGCATCGGCACCATAGGCATTTACTTCGGGGTCGTATCCGCTGTAATTGGTGAAGGTCAACAGATTTTGCCCGGTTACATAGAACTGCAGTTTGGAGAGGTGCATCTTGCGCAGCAGCTTCCGGTCGAAGTCATACGACAGAGTCAAAGTCTTCAACCGCAGATACGAACCGTCTTCGACAAAGCGAGTCGAGTTGTGGCTGTTGTCGATAGAGCCGGCACGGGGTATATCGGTAATCATACCCGGACGTTTCCAGCGGTCGAGCACGGCCTTCGACTGGTTGCGGAAGTCGAACATACCCTCGGTATCGATACGCGAGGCATTGAAGATGTCGTTGCCTTGGCTTCCCTGCAAGAAAATCGAGAGGCCTATCCCTTTGTACGAAAAGGTATTGGTCATGCCATAAATAAAATCGGGTTGTGCGCAACCGATAGTCGTACGGTCGCCCGGGTCGAACACACCGTTGTTGTTCAGGTCTTTGTAGATGATATTTCCCGTTTCGGGGTCGACACCCTCCGATACATAGCCGAAGAAGGTACCCAGAGGCAAGCCCTCTTTCAAGATGATGGCATTCTCTTTGGTCTCATACATCTCGGCATAGTAGTACACCTTGTTCAGGCCCAGCTTGGTCAGCTTATTTTTGTTGAACGAAATATTGAAATCGGTATTCCATTGAAACTCGCCTCTGAAGTTTTGAGAAGAGAGGTTCAACTCAATACCTTTGTTGGTCATCTCACCATCGTTGCGGGTAATACCGCCGGGGAGGTTCACGTTGTCGGGCAGGCTCACGGTGAGCAGCAGGTCGGTCGTGCGCTTGTAGTAGGCATCGACCGACAGGGTCAGGCGCGAATCAAAGGCCGAGAAGTCGATACCGGCATTCCACTGCATGGTCTTCTCCCAGGTAAGCTCGGTATTGGCGGCCGAATAGGGCGTGATGGCCAATCCCGGATAGAGATTGTCGGTCGTGGGGGCTACCTTGCTGGCAGTCATACCGGCCAGATAGGCGTAGTTGCCTATCCCGCTCTGGTTACCGTTCATACCCCAGCCCACACGTATTTTCAAATCGTCGACCACGTCGGCAAGCGACTCCATGAACGATTCGCTCGACATGCGCCATCCGGCCGAAACCGAAGGGAAGTAACCCCAACGATGACCCGGAGCAAAGCGCGAAGAACCATCGGCACGGAAGTTCATGGTCAACAGGTAGCGGCTGTCGTAGTTGTAGGCAACACGACCCAAAAACGAAGCCAACGTCCAGGCCGAAGCCGAAGAGCCAGTGGCATCCTTGTCTATCTGGTTGGCGGCAGCTATCGAATGAAGGTCGGGGTAAGAGTCGGGAAGGTCGAATCCGGCCAGCCAGGCTCCATTGTATTGGGAGCGTTGTTGGGTAGCACCACCCATCAACGAGAGGTTGTGTTTGTTGATCGAGCAATCATAGGTGAGAATGTTTTCGAACAGCCATTCGAAATTACGCGAGTAGCTCTCTTCGACACGACCTTTGGTCGAACGTCCGTCGGAGGTAGAGCGGGGATCCAGATAAAAATCCCAACGGGTATTGGTCAGGTCGATACCAAACATAGTTTTGAATTTCAACCCTTTGTACAGGTCGATAGTAAGAGCCAGCGACCCTTTCAGATAATCGGTCGAAGTCACGTTGTCGGCAGCATTGGCAGCCAGCGGGTTCAGGATGCGGGAACCATAGGCCGACTCGTCGTATTGACCGGGATTCTCGGGGTCCCACTCCTGCATGAACGGCGGGGTATTGATGACCGAAAGAATAGAACCCGCACGCATGGAGCTGCGGCTCTCGTAAACCTCGCGCCCCTCGGTATTGGAGTAGGCCAGGTTGAGGGCGATATTCAACCAATTGGTCTGTTGGCTGTCGATATTGCTACGGAAATTGTAGCGTTTGAAATAGGCTTTATTCACGATACCTTTCTCGTCGGTATATCCGCCCGAAATGAAATATTTCAGTTTGTCGGTTCCGTTCGAGACCGATAATTGATAGTTCTGATTGATACCGGTTTTGAAAAACATGTCGGTCCAGTCGACATAGCGGTGCTCATCCTCGGGAATCGTAGGGGCTACGTTGGAATATTTCTTCAACTCCTTCATCAAATCCTTATACTCCTCGGTATTGAGGGCGTCGATCTTTTTCCCCAGCCGGGAGATACCGGCATAGGCACTGAGTTTGACCTGAGGTTTGCCTATCTCGCCCCGCTTGGTGGTAATCAATACGACACCGTTGGCGGCCCGGGCTCCGTAAATGGCAGCCGACGAAGCATCTTTCAGTACCTGCATGCTCTCGATGTCGCCCGGGTTCAGACCCGATATATCGTCGCTGGGCATACCGTCGACAATATACAATGGTTCGTTCGAAGCCTGTACCGACGTAGCACCACGCACACGAATGCTCATGCCCGAACCGGGAGCACCCGAAGGTTGCACTACCTGAATACCGGCCGCTTTACCCTGGAGAGCCTGTGCTGCGTCGACAATGGGGCGCTCGTCAATATCGGAAGTCGATACGACCGATACGGCCGTGGTAATATCTTTCCGTTTCATCGAACCGTAACCAATCACCACCACTTCGTCGAGCAGTTGGTTGTCTTCGCTCATCGATACGGTATAGACATCTTTGCTGCCGACTCTCAACGTGTGGGTGTTATAGCCGATGTACGAAAAGGTCAAGAGGCTGCCCTCGGGGGCCTCGAGTTTCCAGTTTCCGTCTACATCGGACATGGTTCCACGCGTACCGTTGTCGACGGCAATCGAAACCCCAATCAAGGGGTTACCCTCCGTGTCGACAATCTTTCCGCTTACAGACTTGTTTGATTTTGCTTTTTTCAAAGTCGACTGCAGGGAGAGCACGACCTGTTTGTCGCCTTCGATTTTATAAACGATATTCGTACCTTTGAACAGGGTTCTCAATACATTTTCTATATTCTCGTCGTGAAACGACAAGTTGACCTTACGATTCAAATCCGACAGCTCATCGGAGTAGAAAAAGCTGTAATCGGCTTTTTCCTCAATCATCTCGATTACCTCTTTGATAGACTTATTCGAGGCATTAAATGTGATTTGGGCTTTTACATTCATTACCGATACGAGGGTAATGAAACTCAATAAGCATATTCGTAATGCCCAGTTGGTGTGTTTCAACATTACTAATTAAAATTTCGATATTAGACATAGGATAACAATACACTCTATCCACAAAAAGCATTTGTGATGGTTTTAACCGACTGCCTGGCAAACGGTTATCGCCCCCAATCGGGGGAATGATTCCAATACATATTCATGGTAAAACAGTATAAAAGATTATTCGTCAAACAATTATATGGTAACATAAATGCTCGAACAGGGTCACTGCTTCAGTCCTATCTTCACGACATCGCGATCGATTTCGTAGGTGAGCGGATAGGTGAGGCTGATGATGTAGAAGGCATTCGTGAGACTGTTGTTGCGAATGCTTCCCGAGAAGGAGATGTTTTTCAATTCGTCCGACTCGAACTCTACCGAGACTCCGTAGAGTCGTTCCATGGTCTTGGCTATCTCGGCCAGCGTAGCCGAGCGGAAGTAGAGGATATTCCGGCGCCAGAAATCGACTTGCCGGCTATCCTCGATTTTCGATTTGGCAAACACCAACTTCGTTTTGTCAAACGATGCCTCCTCGCTCGGAGCAAGCAATACCGACTGATTTTGGTGCGAAACCCGCACCGAACCTTCGATCAGCGAGGTCGACACCATAGCGTCATCGTCATAGCCCTTCACGTCGAAAGTGGTACCCAGGGCCTCGACCTCCACGCCCTGGCATGCGACTACAAATTTCTTATCGGGATTCTTGGCCACCTCGAAGTAGGCCTCGCCGGTCAGGAATACCCGCCGATCGTCCCGATTGTACGAAGGATAATAGCTCAGTTTGCTGGCCGAGTTGAGCCACACTTTGGTCCCGTCGGGAAGAGTCATGCTGGCCTTTTGTCCCGAATCGACGACAAACGAGAAGGGTGTGGTATCGCTCTTGGCCTGTCCGCCCTCGTAATAGGCGACCACGGCAAGAAATACGGCTACGGGCAACAATACGACCGACGCAATCTTACAAATTGTTTTCATCACCCGCCGACGGCCTATCGCACGCTCCTCCCGGATATGTTGCGACAGGTTCTGCCACATCTCGCTGCGGGTATCGCTATCGAGTTCGGGCGAAACCGAGTGCCACAAATCGGTATACTTCCCGTCCAGGGCACGCTGCATCCGAGACGTCCCGATCCATTGCGACAGTTCGACCTTCTCTTCGTCTGTCGCTTCGTGGCGAAGGTATCGCTCCATCATTTCGATAAACCGCTCCGAGTCCATATTTTCCATTCTCTTCATACTTAAAAAACTCTATCTAACACTTCAAAAAACGTATCACACACTACACTCATCAGCAACAACCCCAAGGCTACATAACGCATCTTCGACCGTAAGAACTGCAACGAGCGTTGTACCTGAGTAGCCACCGTTTTCTCCGAAATCGACAACTGCCTGGCAATCTCCATATAGTTGAGCTCCTCTTTCCAGTACATCATGAAAATGCGGCGGCGCGACTCGGGCAACTCACGGATCAATTTCAAAATATACTCTTCGAGCAACAGATTGTCCAATTCGTGATCGGCATCGTCTTTCTCCTCGAGCGACTGCTCCTTGGCCTCGGCCTCGAAGTATTGCTGAATCCACATCTCCCGCTTGATGTAATGATACACCCTATTGCGGGCAATAGTGAAGATATAGGAATCGAAATTCCCGTCGCAGAGTATGCCTCTGCGTTTATCCCAGATTTGCATAAACACGTCTTGAGTCAAATCTTTAGAGAGAATACGATCTTTTACTATGGAGTTGATGAAATTATACACCCTCCCCGAATAGTATTGATATATCGATTCAAAAGAGGAAATCTTACCCTCCTTCAATCCTTTTAAAGTCTCACTATCCACTTCCTTTTTCATAGAACCTTCTCTTACCAATCAAAGACTAAGGTCAAAACGTGTATGCTCGATAAAGAATCTTCTTTGTTGTTGTATAGCCTCAAGGGGTCCGAAAAGACTACAACAAATTTTAGAAATAACACATTTTAACACATTAGTCTCGTCTTGAACCTATCGAAACTTTTCTCTTTTTCCAAACCTTTCGACCACTCCTCCCGGAAGGAGACGGAGGGGGGCCGACACACCACTTATATTATATATATGCAAAAACAGGCATATTACCCGAAATTCCCGACAAGTATACAAAAAAACCTTATCACCGGGAACAATGTACGCCCTTTTCCATTTTCTCTATTCAATTATTATCCGTATTTTTGCTCACTGTATGTTTTTTATAATACCTTTTATTCAACCTGTTTATAAGAAATGAGAAAATGGCGTATTGAGGACTCTGCCGAACTGTACAACATCAACGGTTGGGGCCTGAAATATTTTTCAATCAACGAAAAGGGTCACGTGGCTGTAACGCCCCGCGAGGGTTATGCCTCGGTCGACCTGAAGGAGCTGATGGACGAGTTGCAGGTGCGCGACGTAACGGCACCCGTTCTGCTGCGTTTCCCCGATATTCTCGACAACCGTATCGAGAAAATCTCGAAATGCTTCAAACAGGCGGCCGACGAGTATGGCTACACGGCCCAGAACTTTATCATCTATCCCATCAAGGTGAACCAGATGAGACCGGTGGTCGAGGAGATCGTGAGCCACGGCAAGAAATTCAACATCGGGCTGGAGGCCGGTTCGAAACCCGAGCTCCACGCCGTGCTGGCCATCAATACCGACAAAAACTCGCTCATCATCTGCAACGGCTACAAGGACGAAAACTACATCGAGCTGGCCCTGCTGGCCCAGAAGATGGGACGCCGCATCTTCCTCGTGGTCGAGAAGATGAACGAACTGAAACTCATCGCCGACATTTCGAAACGGCTGAAGATTCGCCCCAACATCGGCATCCGCATCAAGCTGGCCAGCTCGGGCAGCGGCAAGTGGGAAGAGAGCGGCGGCGACGGCAGCAAGTTTGGCCTCAACTCCAGCGAACTGCTCGACGCTCTCGATTTCCTCGAAAGGACCAAGATGACCGACTGCCTCAAGCTGATCCACTTCCACATCGGTAGCCAGATAACCAAAATACGTCGCATCAAGAATGCCCTGAAAGAGGCTTCGCAGTTCTACGTACAGCTCCAGAACATGGGCTTCCACGTCGAGTTTGTCGACATAGGCGGCGGTCTGGGGGTCGACTACGACGGCACCCGCTCTTCGTCGAGCGAGAGCAGCATGAACTACTCGATACAGGAGTATGTGAACGACTCGGTTTCGGCGCTGGTCGATGCCTGTGTCAAGAACGACCTGCCGCAACCCAACATCATCACCGAGTCGGGCCGCTCGCTCACCGCACACCACTCGGTGCTGGTATTCGAGGTGCTCGAGACTACCTCGCTCCCCATCTGGGACGAGAAGGAGGAACTGGGCGAAAACCCGCACGAACTGGTAGATGAACTCTATAAAATCTGGGACAACATGAACCAGCCGCGCCTGCTCGAGTCGTGGCACGATGCCTTGCAGATTCGCGAGGAGGCACTCGACCTCTTCGGCCTGGGACTGCTCGACCTGCGCACCCGGGCCCAAATCGAACAACTCTTCTGGTCGGTAGCCCGCGAGGTAAGCGAAATCGCCTCGGACATGAAGCATGCCCCCGAAGAGTTGCGCAAGATTTCGAAGCTGTTGCCCGACAAATACTTCTGCAACTTCTCGCTCTTCCAGTCGTTGCCCGACTCGTGGTCGATCGACCAGCTGTTCCCCATCATGCCCATCAGCCGGCTCGACGAACGTCCCGACCGCACGGCTACCATACAAGATATTACCTGCGACTCCGACGGCAAGATCAACAACTTCATCTCGCCCCACGGCTCCAACTCGCATCTGGCCGTGCATGCCCTTAACAACAAGGAACCCTATTATATAGGTGTATTCCTGGTAGGTGCCTATCAGGAGATTCTGGGCGACATGCACAACCTCTTCGGCGACACCAACGCCGTGCATGTGAGCGTGTACAAGGACCGCTACGAAATCGATCAGGTAATCGACGGCGAGACCGTGGCCGAGGTGCTCGACTACGTACAGTTCTCGCCCAAGAAACTGGTGCGCAGCGTAGAGACATGGGTTACCTCGTCGATGAAGGCGGGAGTCATCACCCCCGAAGAGGGTCGTGAGTTCCTCTCGAACTACCGCTCGGGCCTCTACGGATATACCTATCTCGAAAACGATTAAACTCAACCCGATGGATTATCGGCCGGGGAGGGGCCACAGAGCAAGGGGAGACACTCCTCATGCTGTCACTCTCGAACCCCGCCCGATAATCCATCTCTATTTTTTTAGACCTTCATGCCACGCTACTTCATCTACCTATCGTTCAACGGTGCCCGCTACCACGGCTGGCAGATACAGCCCAACGGCATCACCGTACAGGCCGAGCTCGAAAAGGCGTTGGCTACCCTGCTGCGGCGCGAGACGCCGGTCACCGGGGCGGGCCGTACCGATGCCGGAGTCAACGCCCGGCTCATGGTGGCTCACTTCGACACCCCGGCTCCGCTCGACAATCCCGCCGAGACAGCCGACCGCCTGAACCGGGTGCTCCCCCCCGACATGGCCGTGTACGACATACGGCCTGTTACCGACGAGGCTCACAGCCGTTTCGACGCCCTCAGCCGCACCTACAAATACTACCTCATCGACCACAAGTCGCCCTTTCTCGAGGCGTTTGCCTGCCGCTACCGCGGCACGCTCGACTTCGACCGGATGAACGAGGCGGCCGAGCAACTCTACCGATACACCGATTTTACCAGCTTCAGCAAGCTGCACACCGACGTAAAGACCAACAACTGCCGGGTGACCTTCGCCCGCTGGGAGCGCGAGGGGGAACAACAGGTATTCACCATCACGGCCGACCGATTCCTGCGTAACATGGTGCGCGCCATCGTAGGCACCCTGCTCGACGTGGGGCGCGGCAAACTCACCGTCGAGGGGTTCTGCCGCATCATCGAACAGAAAGACCGCTGCGCCGCCGGCACCTCGGTACCGGGCAAGGCGCTGTTCCTGCACGACATCACCTACCCCGACAACCTGTTTCTGCCCCGATAAAGAACCGACTCGTGGAAATCAGACACATAACAAACCGGAAGAAAGATTTTCTCGACCTGCTGCTGTTGGCCGACGAAAGCGAAATGATGATCGAGCGCTACCTCGACCGGGGCGAAATGTTTGCCTTGTACGACGAGGGGTTGAAGAGTATCTGCGTCGTCACACAAGAGGGGCAAGGACTTTACGAAATCAAGAACCTGGCTACCTGTCCCCCGTTCCAGCGTCGAGGTTATGCCCGCAAACTTATCGAATATGTGGAAAGCCTCTATCCCAGCGGAGCGACCTTGCAAGTTGGTACAGGCGATTCACCCCTCACCATCCCCTTTTACGAACGATGCGGATTCCGTTATTCGCACCGGATACCCGGATTCTTTACCGACCACTATCCTCACCCCATCTTCGAGGGGGGCCGACAGCTCGTCGACATGATTTATCTGAAGAAAGAGATTTAGCGACTATTTCGAGGATTTTCTCTGTCCCGGTTGCGACAATCGGCCACCAGCGGGATTATTCCACCGCGTAATCACGAAGTAGAGCCCCAGCACCACAAACGGGATGCTCAACACCTGACCCATGTCGATAGGCATGGCGCTTTCGAAATCGACCTGGCGCTCCTTGAGGAACTCGATGAAAAAGCGGAAGAGGAAGATGAGCGTGATGCAGAGCCCGAAATAGAAGCCCCGACCGCAACGGTCGCGCCGGAGCCAGGCCACCCACACCATCACTCCGAAGAAGATGAAATAGGCCAGCGCCTCGTAAAGCTGTGCCGGATGACGAGGCAACATATCCACCCGTTCGAAGACAAAAGCCCAGGGCACATCGGCCGGCATGCCTATGATTTCGGAGTTCATCAGGTTGGCCAGCCGGATAAAGCCGGCAGCCACCGGTGCGGCTACACCCATCATGTCGAGAATATCGAGGTAGTGTATCTTGGTCTTGCGGCAGAAGAGGGCCAGAGCGATAATCAACCCCAGCGTGCCCCCGTGACTGGCCAACCCCGCATAGCCCGTGAAGCGCCACCCGCCATCGGGCAGAGCGCGTATGGGCAGAATGATTTCGAGCGGATGGCTCAGGTAATAATCGGGTTCGTAAAAGAGACAATGCCCCAGCCGGGCACCGATGAAAATACCCAGAAAACTGTACATGAACAGGGTCTGAAACGTATCCATCGGGAGCCCCTTCAGCTTATACAGTTTGTAGACCACCTGGCAACCCGCCCAAATGGCGATGAGCCAGAAGATACTGTACCAACGTATAGCGATGCCCGCTACCGAAAAGAGCACCGGGTCGGGATTCCAATGAATGTAAAGCAGCTCCATAATTCTATTCTCTATCGTGGCATCGTTGCCACACGCGATGCAAAGATAACACAAATCTAGGTTTACAGAGATGATACAGAGAAAAGAATAACTACCTTTGCACTCGCAAACCGCCCCACCCCGGTGGTGGCAGAAAGGCGGTCCCCGACCATCCCCGCCCAGGCGGAGAGGCATCGAAGGGTCCAACGTCAATAGACTTAAAAGGTAAAAAAAGATGTGGTTATCGCTTGCTTTTCTCTCGGCCTTTCTGTTGGGCTGCTACGAGGTATGTAAAAAAACGTCGCTCAACGGCAACGCCGTCATTCCCGTGTTGTTTCTCAACACCCTTTTCTGCAGCCTGCTGTTCCTCCCGCTCATCATCCTCTCCTACGGGTTTCCCGATCTGATGCGCGACTCGATGTTCTACGTGCCCCCTTCGACCCTGCGCGAGCACCTCTTCATCATCGGCAAGGCGGCGCTGGTACTCACCTCGTGGACCTGTGCCTACTTTGCCACCAAGCACCTGCCCATCACCATAGCCGGCCCCATCAAGGCGTCGCAGCCGATACTCACCCTCATCGGGGCGTTGCTCATCTTCGGCGAACGGCTCAACTTCTACCAGTGGATAGGTGTGCTGCTGGCCATCGTCTCGTTCATCATGCTCTCCTTCTCGGGAAAGAAAGAGGGCATCAACTTCCGCCACAACCTGTGGATACTCTTCATCGTGCTGGCCACCATCACGGGAGCCGCCAGCGGACTGTACGACAAATACCTCATGTCGCACGGCTTCGACCGCATGACCGTGCAGGTGTGGTACTCGTACTACCAGATGGCCATGATGGCCATCGTACTGCTGGTGCTGTGGTATCCGCAGCGCAAGCACACGACCCCGTTTGTGTGGCGTCCCTCGATATTCTTCATCTCGCTCTTTCTCGTCTGTGCCGACTTTGTCTACTTCTACGCCCTCAGCTACCCCGACTCGATGATTTCAATCGTCTCGATGGTGCGTCGCAGCAGCGTGGTGGTAAGCTTCATTGCCGGTGCCTTCCTGTTCAGGGAGAAGAATATCCGCAGCAAGTCGTTCGACCTGATACTGGTGCTGCTGGGTATGTTCTTCCTCTATCTGGGCACAAAATAGCCATCGGGTTTCTTGCTCTTCAAAATGAAATAGCTACTTTTGTAGAAGAGAGGATAGGGCTCGGCAAAAGTTCAAGTAAACTTGACTTTCTGCGCTCTCCTTTCACTACTTTGTTCAAACCATTGTCATGAAACTAAGAAGACTGTTTTTCCTCTCGGCCGTGGCTACGGCGCTGATGTCGCAGGCTGTTGAACCGGCGGCACAACTTTTTGCGGCCATGCCCGACTCGCTGATACCCTCGCTCGAAGTCAATCGACGCAAAGACCTCATCGACCTCTTCCACGCCGGGCAGTCGGCACAAGTCACCACCAAACTCGGTGGGAAGGCCCAGATGACCGAGTTGCAGGAGCAGAGCCTCGTCATCGCCCTCTCGGAGCAGAGCCGAATGGCCCTGTACCTCTACACGACTACCGGCAACGACTCTGTCGTTGCTCTGGTCAACACGGTCTATGCCCCGGCCGGCGACAGCCGCATCCGGTTCTTCGACAGCGCCTGGCGTGAGCTTCCCGCCTCGAAATATATCGAGCAGCCCACCCGCGACGATTTCTTTCTCTTCCCCGACAGCCTCTCGAAAACCCAACGCGAGGAGCTGATGCGACCGGTCGACATCTGCCTGGTAGAGTATACCTTCGAGTCCGATGGCTCGATATGCGCCAGCCAGTCGTGGGAGAAGTATCTCGACCGCGAAACCTACAACCGCCTCAAGCCCTACCTGCGCGAGTCGATTACCCTGCACTGGAACGAGAGACAGTTTGAATAGCAACAAAAATATATTTATAACCAACATAATAGAACAGAAAAAGAAAGAATGCCATAAAATAACAAAAATAACATAAGCGTTAGCTTCGTTCTCCGCCAATAGAAACTTCGCAACTTTCACACAAGCATCGAGAACATGTAGCGAGCGTCCATGTAGATATATCTACGTGGGCTTGTTCGTGTTTGTATGCTTGGGCAATGCGAAGGCCTCTATTGGACAAACTCTGGGCAGGACCACGTAGTTTATTTAACTCCTACCCTATCCTCTCGAGAGCCGGCCAATGCTTACATTTCGCCGAACGACATGAGGAACATACACATTGGTCATATCATTCACGAACGCTTTAAGGAGAGCGGACTCTCGATTGCAGAGTTTGCCGCCCGTATCAACCGCACCCGCGGTACCGTCTACGACATATTCTCACGTAAGAGTATTGATACCGACCTCCTCGTTGCCATTTCGGAAGTGCTGCATTATGACTTCTTCCAAGAATACTATACCCCTGAAATACAAACTCATACACCTCCAGTTCCAATCTACCAAATCAGTCTTCAAGTCGAGGGCATTGTCGATGCACAACTCCTGTGCCAGCACCTGTCGCAATATAAAAAGAAGCGATAGCAGCCTTGTTTATGTTCAACTATTTCGACATATCCGTACAATTATCCCGACATTCATCAAAAGAAATTTTCGCTCTATTTTGATTTCTTTGTGCTAATAATCCTTAATCAAGATTTCCAATACCTAAAGATATCGGAATCATCATCGCAAGTCTCTTCGTCATTGCCCCATCTCGCAATGTACCCAGACTGTGAGTAACCATCTCTTCACACCAAGAGAATAGCAGACCGGTCGATGACCTTTTTTAAGGAAGCTCTAAAACAACATTGACAATACAAACACACTTAAACCATGTTCATGATGAATAGAAAAACGACACTTTTCGGCTGGGGGCTCTTGTGCATCTGGCTATTTTCACAATGTACAACCACTCAAATCATCTACTCCAACGTATCAGTTCCCGAAGAAGGAGGTATCCGTTTCGAGAAACTTACCGACGAAAATCGAGACATCGTCAACGGTATATCTACCCGCAACGAATACGGTAAATTCGAATGGTGGGTCAATCCGTGTGTAGCCATCTCGCCAGACGGCCGTAAGATGGCCTACCTCTCCTATAAAAACAAGCAGACCAATATCATGGTGGCCAGCACCGAACGAGGCGGAAGCGGTGCCACGCAACGCACCTTCCGCAACTGGGTGACCGACCTCTCCTGGTCGCCCGACGGCCAATATATCTATTTCTCGGAACAACGCAACAACACCAGTTCGATATACAGCATCAATGCCGAAGCCGGAAGCGTGCTCAACCAACTCACCTTTGGCAACACCTATGATGCGGCGCCCAAAGCCTCGGCCAATAATCCCAACATCGTATTCTTCTCCCGACAGGAATACGGACGATCCAGCATTTGGAGCTACAACCGCGAGAATAACCTCTTTACCAACTACTCCAACGGCTGTACTCCCGAACCGATAAAGGACGAACCCGACGCCTTCCTTTGCACCAGATTCAACGACAAGGGAATAGGTGAAATCTGGAAGATAAACTACCAGACCGGAATCGAAACCCTTATCCTCTCGCGTCAGGACCAGAGTTTCACCACACCCCGTATCTCACCCGACGGACAATGGATTGTGTGTATGGGCAACAGTTTCAATCCCAACAACAAACGCGTCCAAAACCTCGACATCTTTGTAATCCGCATCGATGGAAGCCAATTCACCCAACTGACCTTCCACCCCGGTAACGATGGCTGCCCCGTGTGGTCGCCCGACGGCCGCAGCATCTACTTCCTCTCGCAACGAGGCACGGCCAAAGGTCTGTTCAACGTATGGCGTATGAACTTCAATCTTTAAAAAATAAGCTCATTCAACATCAGCTTAGGTCTGAACTTCAATATCAAGGTCAGGAGGAAATAAGAGACTTATAGAGGCTGAACATAATCTGGAATACATACATCAACACTAAAACACACTCATTCATGAAAAAATCGATTCTTATTATCATGATACTCCTCATCGGCTCACTGTCGGCATCGGCCCAATGGAGCAGCGCGGGAAACGATACAGGAAACAGCCCTTCCCACGACAACAGTAGCAAACCCGCCGGAGGATTCATACGGGTAGGAGGAGCCATCTCGTTCAACACACTCGGCGGCTCATACTTCGAAAATCAGAGCAACGTCTCAGGAAAAACGACCGGCATCATTTCGCTTTGTCAAGCAGGAGCCTATTTCGGGAAAAACAAGAACTTCTATGCAGGTTTAGGCATGGAACTCCCCTTCAAAGGATGGAAAGAAGAGGTAGAAATAAACGGGAGAACAATAACAACCTCTTACAATACCATGGGGTATCGTATCCCGGTTTTTATCGGATACACCTATCGATTTACTCCGAAAATCAGTCTGTATGTGCAGACTGGTATCAATTTCGATTTCGATTTCGCCGGGTATTGGGGTACCATCGAATACAATGGAGAGAAAAAAGATTTGAAAGATACTCTAAACGATGACTACTTCAATATCTTCAACAGCTCTTGGGCCGTACAAGCCGGTATCGTGCTCCACAAAATTCATTTGGGATTGAACTACACATTGCCCTATACCGACATATTCAACCATAAATATGTGGACGATGACATAAACGGCAACTTGGGAGCTGTCAATCTTTACATAGGTCTGGCATTTGACCTCAAATAAGGTCACGCACGGGAGGAAAAAATCGAATAACCGCATCTCACCGTCACGTGTATACAATCCTTGATATTCTATCGAGTAATCTAAAGACCAATATATAGAGAAAACCATTATCAACATGACCAAACAAGAGAGCCGCCCCGGGAATCTCCCGAAGCGGCTCTCTTGTTTGTATGGTCTTGCGTTGTGCAGGCCCCGGCTTAGAACTCGGCGTTCTTCGGCGTACGGGGGAAGGGTATCACATCGCGGATGTTGGTCATGCCGGTTACGAAGAGTACCAGACGCTCGAACCCGAGGCCGAAGCCCGAGTGGGGTGCGGTACCGAAACGACGGGTATCGAGGTACCACCACATATCTTTCATGGGGATATGCAGCTCTTCGATACGCGAGAGCAGTTTCTCGTAGTTCTCCTCACGTTGCGAACCACCGATGATTTCGCCAATGCGGGGGAAGAGCACATCCATGGCGCGCACGGTCTTGCCGTCGTCGTTGAGTTTCATATAGAAGGCCTTGATCTCCTTGGGATAGTCGGTGAGGATAACCGGTTTCTTGAAGTGCTCCTCGACGAGGAAGCGCTCGTGCTCGCTCTGCAGGTCGGCACCCCAGTAGACGGGATACTCGAACTTGTGGCCCGACTCTTCGAGAATCTTCACACCCTCGGTGTAGGGCAGGCGCACGAAGTCGTTTTCGACGACAAACTTCAGACGCTCGATCAGCTCCGAGTCGTACATCTGGCTGAGGAACTCGAGGTCGTCCTGGCAGTTGTCGAGAGCGTAGCGGATAAGGTATTTGAGGAAGTCCTCGGCCAGGTCCATGTTCTCTTCGATTTCGTTGAAGGCCACCTCGGGTTCTACCATCCAGAACTCGGCCAGGTGACGCGGCGTGTTGGAGTTTTCGGCGCGGAAGGTGGGACCGAAGGTGTAGATGGCACCGAGCGACATGGCACCGAGCTCACCCTCGAGCTGACCCGATACGGTGAGGCTGGTGGGTTTGCCGAAGAAGTCGGCGCTGTAATCTACGGCACCATCTTCGGTGCGGGGCACGTTGTTGAGGTCGAGCGTCGTTACCTGAAACATGGCACCGGCTCCCTCGCAGTCGCTGGCCGTGATGAGCGGCGTGTTCAGATAGAAGAAACCGCGGTCGTTGAAATATTTGTGAATGGCGTAGGCCAAGTGGTGACGGATGCGGAACACGGCACCGAAGGTGTTGGTGCGGGGACGCAGGTGGGCGATTTCGCGCAGGAACTCGAGGGTGTGTCCCTTTTTCTGCAAGGGATATACATCGGGGTCGGCACCGCCGTAGAGCTCGATGCTCTCGGCCTGAATCTCGGCCTGCTGACCTTTGCCCTGCGACTCTACCAACGTGCCTATCACACTGATGCAGGCACCGGTCGTGATGGGTTTCATCTCGGCCTCGGTAAACTTCGAGAGGTCGACTACAACCTGTATATTCTTAATGGTAGAACCATCGTTGAGTGCAATAAAGTTGACATGCTTATTGCCCCGGCGCGTACGCACCCAGCCTTTCACATTGATCTTCGTCCCGTAAAGAGATGCGTCGAAGGCATCGACGACTTTGGTCCTTTTCATTGTTTCCATACTCTTTCAATCTATTAGTTTAAGCACCACCGCCCCGAACGGTTTTCCCGAGCGGGGCGTGCGGCTATTTCGGTTATATTACTTATTCAAACGAACCCATCTGCAGCATGTTCACCTCTTGTTGCGTGAGGTAACGCCAGCGGCCGCGTTGCAGGTTCTTCTTCGTGAGACCGGCAAAATAGACCCGGTCGAGTTTGACTACCCGGTAACCCAGCGCCTCGAATATACGACGCACGATGCGGTTGCGGCCCGAGTGTATCTCGATGCCCACCTGGTTCTTGTCGGTATCATTGGCATAGCTCACAGCATCGGGTTGTATGGGGCCATCCTCCAACTCTATACCGTCGGCGATACGTTGCATGTCCTCTTCGTTCACGTCGCGGTCGAGCCATACGTGATAGATTTTCTTCTTGATGAACTTGGGGTGCGTGAGCTTCGAGGCCAGGTCGCCGTCGTTGGTGAGCAGCAGCACACCCGTGGTGTTGCGGTCGAGACGGCCTACAGGGTAGATGCGCTCGGTGCAGGCGTTGCGCACGATGTCCATCACGGTGAGGCGGCCCTGCGGGTCGTCCGATGTGGTGACGCAGTCCTTGGGTTTGTTCAACAGCACATAGATTTTGCGCTCGAGCGTAACCACCTTGCCACGGAAGGTCACCGTGTCGTTGCGGGTAATC
Organism: uncultured Barnesiella sp.; assembly: GCF_946496565.1. Taxonomy (NCBI): domain Bacteria; kingdom Pseudomonadati; phylum Bacteroidota; class Bacteroidia; order Bacteroidales; family Barnesiellaceae; genus Barnesiella; species uncultured Barnesiella sp. The sequence continues at coordinate 2,715 of NZ_CAMMHD010000006.1, read as the reverse complement.
TTCGTACCCAGCTCGGTCACCGGCTCACCGTTTACCAGCACCTCGCCGGCCTGGATATACTCGTCGGCTTCACGACGCGAGCAGATACCGGCATTGGCCATGTACTTGTTGAGACGAATCGGTTCGTTGGGATCTACCTCGGGCAACTCATACTCGATGCGTTGCGGACGGCTGTTGTAGTTCTTGTTGCGGCGTTGTTGCGGCCGGTTCTGGTTGTAACGGTTGTTGCCATATCCGCCCTGACGGTTCTGATTGTAGCCGCCCTGGCGATTCTGTTTGGGATAGTAGGGGCGCTCGTTGTCGCCGTAAGAGCGCGGTTGATAGCCCTCACCCCCTTCGTTGTTGCGATTGTAATCCTGGTTGTACCGCGGCCCGTTGTTGTAGGTATTGCGGCGATTGTTGCCATATCCGCCCTGACGGTTCTGATTGTAACCACCCTGACGATTCTGGCCATAGCCTCCCTGACGGTTCCCATAATTGTTGGGACGGTCGTTGGTATAGGAGCGATTGCCTCCTTCACCATAGTTGTTACGGGAGTAATGAGGTCTTTCGGTATTGGCACCATACGAGGTGTGACCCTCTTCTCCACCTCTTTTGTACTCTACTTTCTCATATCGTTCGGTCATGCCTTCACGGTTCGATACCCCGATACGAGGGCGCTTAGCTCTTTTTTCGCTTTCCATAGGAATTGTTTGTAATTAAAAAATACAAGCCTCTCGGCCTAACTAAAAAAATTCTATTTTCTTATCGATTGTTTTTTACCTTATTTGCCGGCAAAGATACAAATGATTTTTCATTTCATCTCTTTCACAATCAAATAAGTTATCGTTTTCTTCTTAAAAAAAACAAAAGCCCGGGGCGTTTGTTCGCCCGCCCTTGCCCCAACGGTCCAAAACGACGATTCTTCGGCTCCGCTCACCAGGTAACGATAAACGGGGAAGCCGAAGAATCGGGAATATTTCGGGGTATTTTCAAGTCGGTCCCGACAAAGCCTGCAAGGAGTGCCGGCCGGCGGTACCTGTTAGAACCCGGTGTAGGTGTGCGGCGTGATGCGGCGCAACTCCTCCTTGACCGACTCCGACACGTTGAGGGTGTCGATAAACTCGCGTATCGACTCGGCATTGACTACCGAGTTGGTGCGGGTGAGGGCCTTCAACGTCTCGTAGGGGTGCGGATAGCCTTCGCGGCGCAGAATCGTCTGGATACCCTCGGCCACCACGTTCCACATCTGGTCGAGGTCGCGGTAGATGGCCGTCTCGTTGAGCAACAGCTTGTTCAACCCCTTGATGGTGCTGTGGAAGGCAATGAGCGTATGAGCCAAGGGCACACCCACGTTGCGCAGCACGGTCGAGTCGGTGAGGTCGCGTTGCAGACGCGAGATGGGCAACTTCTTGGCCAAGTGCTCGAAAATGGCATTGGCCAGGCCCAGGTTACCCTCGGAGTTCTCGTAGTCGATGGGGTTCACCTTGTGAGGCATGGCCGACGAACCTACCTCGCCCTCTTTGATTTTCTGTTTGAAATACTCCATCGAGATGTATTGCCAGAAGTCGCGGTCGAGATCGATGACTATCGTATTGATGCGGCGCAGGGCGTCGAAGAGGGCGGCCAGATTGTCATAGTTCGAAATCTGGGTGGTCCAGGCTTCGCGCTCGATACCGAGGCGTTCTTTCAGGAAACGGTTGCCGAAGGCAGGCCAGTCGATGTCGGGGTAGGCAAAGTGGTGGGCGTTGAAGTTACCCGTGGCACCGCCGAACTTTCCGCTCACGGGCACAGCCTTGAGCAGCTCGATCTGTTTCTCGAGACGGTATCCGAAGACCCGAATCTCCTTGCCCAGACGGGTGGGAGATGCCGGTTGACCGTGCGTCTTGGCCAGCATGGGAATATCTTTCCACTCCTCGGCATAGTGGTTGATGAGCGACAGCATCTCGTCGAGTACCGGCATGTAGCAGTCGTGCAACGCCTCTTTTATCAACAGGGGCACCGACGTGTTGTTAATATCTTGCGAGGTGAGGCCGAAGTGGATGAACTCCTTGTAGGCCTCGAGGTGCAACTCGTCGAACTTCTCCTTCAAGAAATATTCGACTGCTTTCACGTCGTGGTTGGTGACCGACTCAATCGACTTTACCCGGGCGGCATCGGCCTCGGTAAAGTTTTGATAGATGGCCCGCAAAGCCGGGAAGAGGTTGTGGTCTACCCCCTTGAGCTGAGGCAGAGGCAACTCGCACAACGCGATGAAATACTCGATTTCGACCCGTACCCGGTACCGGATAAGAGCCCACTCCGAAAAATAAAGCGACAAATTTTCCACCTTGTTGCGGTAGCGGCCATCGATAGGCGATATAGCCGTGAGTGATGATAATTCCATAATCCTGTGATTTGAATGAAACAGAGCACAAAAATACGATTTCCTGCGTAATTTTATCGAATAATTTTCGTTTTTGTTTTGCAAATAAAAAAATTGTATTACCTTTGCATCGCTTTTCGGAAAATAATCCGGGCGTTTAGCTCAGCTGGTTTAGAGCATCTGCCTTACAAGCAGAGGGTCGGCGGTTCGAATCCGTCAACGCCCACCACCAAGGCCGGACAACCGAGAGACAAAAAAAATCGTTTGACGGTCGGAGATAATCCCTGCGTGGCGGTCACAAGCCGCAACAAAACAGGGGCGTTTAGCTCAGCTGGTTTAGAGCATCTGCCTTACAAGCAGAGGGTCGGCGG
>NZ_CAMMHD010000005.1:0-151751 GCF_946496565.1 uncultured Barnesiella sp. | reverse complement strand
AAATATTGAAAACTACGTTTCCTGTTTGTCTCTGCTCTCACCTTTCACTATCTTTTCAGAAGATAGGAGTCGGTTCGGCAGAGCCAAATATTGAAAACTACGTTTCCTGTTTGTCTCTGCTCTCACCTTTCACTATCTTTGTTTCTTATAAAACCAGTGAGCTGTGGAAAATCGTATCAAGTTAAAGGTATTGGGATTGACATATAGTCAAGTGAAGAAGGGAGCATACGCTCTGGTCCTTGCCGAGGAGGAGGGACCCCGTCGCATTCCCGTAGTAATAGGTGTATCCGAGGCCCAGTCGATAGCCATTTCACTCGAGGGCATCATTCCGCCTCGACCCATCACCCACGATCTGTTTGTAAGTTTTGCCCATGGTTTCGGCATACGGTTGAAAGAAGTTTGCATTTATAAATTGGAGAACGGAGTCTTCTACTCCGAGATGGTTTTCGACGATGGTACCCGCGAGATGCGGGTCGACGCTCGTACGTCCGACGCTATAGCCATTGCCTTGCGTACACGCTCCGATATTTTTGTCATGCCCGAGATTATCGAGGAGGCCGGTTTCGTTTATGAAGAGGAGGAGGCCGATGAGCATTCTCCCGAGCGTAGTCGCGAAAAGGAGGTCGTAAAAAAAGAGGAGCGGGACTTGTCGGCCTGTTCGCGTAAGGAGTTGAAGGAACGGCTCGAAAAGGCTATTGCCTCGGAGGCTTACGAAGAGGCAGCCCGTATACAGGAGGAACTGAATAAAAGAGACAATCGCTTGTAAAAACAGCGATATTTTGGTAGCTTTGCCTGCTAATCTAAGCCATGCAAGGGTATAGGATAAGGATCGTAATACAAAACACAATTATATGAAAAGTATCAAACTGCGACTCATAGTAATGAACTTTCTCCAATTTTTTATTTGGGGATCTTGGCTCTGTACATTGGGGCTCTATATGACTACGCCTACCGAAGAGGGGGGGCTTGCTTTCGACGGTGCTCTTGTAGGCAGCGTGTTTGCCTTGTCGGGTATCGCTTCGCTCATCATGCCGGCTCTTATCGGTATCGTCTCCGACAAGTGGATCAATGCCGAGCGCTTGATGGGCGGCTTGCACTTTGTGGGTGCCATCGCCCTTTTCAGTGCGGCATTCATTTCGGACTATGACTTTTTCAAGATAGCGATGCTGGTCAACATGCTTGCCTATATGCCTACGCTGTCGCTCTCCTATACGGTGGCCTACAACGCCATCGACAAGGCCGGACTGGACCGTGTCAAAGACTATCCGCCGGTGCGGGTGTGGGGTACGGTCGGCTTTATCGTAGCCATGTGGATCGACAACTTCACCGGCTTCAGCGCCAACAACGGACAGTTGCTCATGGCCGGGGTTGCTTCGGTGGTGATGGGTTTCTACTGCTTTACTCTGCCCGCCTGTCCGCCGGCCAAGGCGATGAAAAACAACGGCCTCCTGTCGATGCTGGGTTTGGATGCGCTGGTACTTTTCAAGAATTACCGCACAGCCGTGTTCCTGCTCTTCTCGTTCCTGCTGGGTGCCGCCTTGCAGGTGACCAACATGTACGGTGTGCCTTTCCTCGATAGCTTCAAAGCCACTTCGCCCGACTCTTGGGCCGTGAAATATTCGGTTATCCTCTCGTCGCTTTCGCAGGTATCCGAGACGCTGTTTATCTTGGCCATTCCCTTCTTCATGAGCCGATACGGTATCAAGCGGGTGATGATTATCAGCTTCACCGCCTGGGTGCTTCGGTTCGGGTTCTTCGCCATTGGCGGTCCCGAAGGCTTCTCGGTACTCTTCCTTATCTTGTCGATGATTGTCTACGGTATGGCTTTCGACTTCTTCAATGTGTCGGGCTCGCTCTTTATTGCCGATGAGGCTCCTGCTTCGATCAAGGCCAGTGCACAGGGTATCTTTATGATGATGACCAACGGCTTGGGTTCTATCGTGGGCGGTTACGGTGCCGGATGGGTAATCAAGGCCCACACCACGGCTGGTGTGACCGACTGGACGGCCTGCTGGACCATCTTTGCCGCTTATGCTTTTGTAATCGGTGTGCTGTTTGCGCTCACCTTCCACTACAAACATCAACGCACGGCTCAGGCCAACGCTTAATCGACAGTTGATGCCATGCAGATATTCTATGCTCCCGATATAGAGACCGTGCACGAGTTGCCCGAAGGCGAGAGCCAGCATTGTGTGCGGGTGTTGCGCATGAAGGAGGGCGACGAGATTGGCATTATCGACGGGCGAGGTACCCGCTATCGGGCCGAGATTGTGTTGGCTCACCCCAAGCGCTGCGGCGTGCGGCTGCTCGAGAGGGAGACTGCTCCCAACCCTTGGACCGCCCGGGTGCATGTGGCCATTGCCCCCACCAAGAACCTCGACCGCATCGAATGGTTTGCCGAGAAAACCACCGAGATAGGCATCGATGCCATCACGTTGTTGCGTTGCCGTTTCTCGGAGCGGAAGGAGTTGAAGACCGAGCGCCTGAACAAGATTCTGGTTTCGGCCATGAAACAGTCGCTCAAGGCGGTGCTGCCGCAACTCTCCGAGATGACTCCCTTTGCCGAGTTTGTGGCTCAGCCGTTCGACGGCCAGAAGTTCATAGCCCACTGTTACGACGAGGGCGACCGCAAGGAGCTGACCGAGCTCTATCGGCCCGGTGAGAATGCCCTGATACTGATTGGCCCCGAAGGCGATTTCAGCCCCGAGGAGGTGGAGCAGGCCATCGCCTGCGGCTTCCGCCCCGTGATGCTGGGCCCGAGCCGCCTGCGCACCGAAACAGCCGGTCTGGTGGCTTGTCACACGATACAACTGATGAACCAATTAAACCCGAAATAATGAAACTCGAAAAACTGAAACATACCGACAGCGGCAACTTCTTCCTGCTGGCCGGCCCCTGTGTAATCGAGGGCGAGGCCATGGCCATGGAGATTGCCGAAAAGATTGTGCAGATAACCGATGCGTTGCAGATTCCCTATGTATTCAAGGGTTCGTATCGCAAGGCCAACCGCTCACGTCTCGACTCCTTTACCGGTATCGGCGACGAGAAGGCTCTGAAGATTTTGCGCCGGGTGGGCGAAACCTACCAGATACCGGTGGTGACCGATATACACACGGCCGACGAGGCGCGCATGGCGGCTCAGTATGTCGATGTGTTGCAGATTCCCGCCTTCCTGTGCCGGCAGACCGACCTGCTGGTGGCCGCTGCTCAGACGGGTCGCGTGGTGAATATCAAGAAGGGGCAGTTCCTCTCGCCCGAGGCGATGAAGTTTGCCGCTCAAAAGGTGGTCGATGCCGGTAACGACCGGGTGATGATTACCGAGCGGGGTACCACCTTCGGCTATCAAGACCTGATTGTCGACTATCGCGGTATCCCGGTGATGCAGAAGTTCGGTTTCCCTGTGGTGCTCGACGCCACTCACTCGCTGCAAAAGCCCAATCAGGATTCGGGTGTGACCGGCGGCGTGCCCGAACTCATCGAGACGATAGCCCGTGCCGGGGTGGCCGTAGGGGTCGATGGCCTCTTCATGGAGACACACCCCAATCCCCGCGAGGCCAAGTCGGACGGCGCCAACATGTTGCCGCTCGACCGGCTCGAAGGACTGCTCACCCGGTTGGTGCGCATCAGACAGACCATCAATGCGTTTGACAAAAAATAGAGAAAAATAAAATCCGATTTCGGGAGGGGAGCGACGGTAACCGTCGACCTCTCCCTTTTTTCAAATATGCCGTATGAAACCGTCGTATACGGACGGTATCGTCGGTCCTGAAAATAGTGTTATGAGTCACAATACCCTTACCATGCTGGGCACGGGCAATGCCATCGTTACCCGTTGCTACAATACTTGTTTTGTGTTGAGTACCGAAACCTCGCGATGTCTGGTCGATGCCGGGGGAGGAAACGGGGTGCTTTCGCAGCTCGAGAAGGCGGGCATCGACCTGAGCTCCCTGCACGATATGTTTGTCACCCACGCCCACACCGACCACATACTGGGTGCCGTGTGGGTAGTGCGCATGATTATCAACCGCATGAAGAGCGGCCGGTACGAAGGAGCCTTCACCGTGTATGGCCACGACAAGGTGCTGACGGTACTCGACTGGATATGCCGTATGACCCTCTCGGCCAAAGACCGGGCCTATCTGGGTAATGGGGTACTCTTCCACGAGGTGAAGGACAAGGCGCGTTTCGAGGTGGGCGACATGCAGTTTCAGTGTTTCGACATCCTGTCGACCAAGGAGAAACAGTTTGGTTTCCAGGTAGCACTGCCCGGCGGGCAGCGGTTGGTATGCCTGGGCGACGAGCCCTACAACGAGGCCAACCGGTCGTATGTCGAGGGGGCCGACTGGATGCTGTGCGAGGCCTTCTGCCTCTATCGCGACCGCGACATCTTCAAGCCCTATGAGAAGCACCACAGCACGGCGCTCGAGGCAGGGAGCCTGGCCGAGCAGCTGCGGGTAAAGAACCTGTTGCTCTACCATACCGAAGACCGCAACCTGGCCACCCGCAAGGAGCTCTACCGGGCCGAGGCGTTGCTGCACTTCACCGGGCGGGTTTTCGTGCCCGACGATTTGGAGACGGTCGAGCTGTCGTAGCCACCGTACACAACCGCGTGTAAATGGCTATGCGACCGTTTGTTCATTCGGAGAAATGTTTGTATTTTTGCCCTGAAAAAGAGTTGCCGACAATGGGGTCGGCCGGTCGTCCCCGAAGGGTGAAACGAGGCCGGTGCCTGTCGAATATAGGCGGGCCGATTCTCCCGATGTGGAATTTGCCGGCAGGGCAGCTCGGAATAGTATAAATGCAAAAACAGAAAAGGGGGTTCACGATGGGTGTACGACGTAACTGTATATGGGGAGTTGTTTTATTGGGTCTGTCGGTCGTTTCGGCTCCGGCTTCGGCTGCCGACGACGATCTGGTGAAAGCCATGATGGAGGTTTATGCCGAAGAGCTGGCCGCCAATCCTCAAGACTACCGGACCTATTACAGCCGCTCCATGGCCTATTTCGGACAGGGCGAAATGGAGAAGGCTTTGTCGGATATAAACAATGCCATCAAATATTTTCCCCGCCGGGAGAAAGACGACTTGGCCCAGGCCTATCTGCTGCGGGCCAAGATTCTGACGGTGAAGGGGGAGAACAAGCCGGCCCTGACCGACTTGAACAGTGCCTTGCGTCTGGTTCCCAACCATCGGCTGGCCTTGAAAGACCGGGGCGACCTGCTTTGCAAGATGGGCCAATACGACTTGGCCAAAATCGATTACAGCCAGTTGTTGCGGATGGATACCCGCAGCCAGAGTGCCTACATGGGGCTGGCCCGGGTCGAAGCACACGTCGGGCAACCGGTGCGGGCCAAAGACCTTCTGGCTCAGGCGGTGAATCTTTCGCCCAAAGATCCCATGGTCTACCTGGAGCGTAGCGAAATCTACAAAGAGATGGGGCTGTTGCCCGAGGCGGTCGACGATCTGGTCTACGCTGTATCGCTCGACGACGGACGTTCGGGTGCCGTGCAGCAGTTGGTGGCTTACAGCAACGAGGCTTACAGCGAGGTGATTGCCGGACTGAACCGGAACATCGAGCGATTCCCCCGTCAGGGCATGCTCTATTATGTGCGAGGTTCTATCTATAAAGACCATTACGACTTCAACTTGTCGCTGCGCGACTGGAATACGATTCTCTCCGAGAACTTCTTCAACTTCCACAGCATCTACTACAACCGGGCCTATTGCTTGTCGCGTCTGGGACGCTTCGACGATGCCCGCAACGATATTAAGCGGGCCCTCGAGAAAGATGGCCAGAATGCCGAATACTATCGGCTGCAGGCCGAAATCGAACGCGGTGCCGGCGATTTGGTGGCTGCCGACCAGGCTATCCGGCAGGCTGCCGTATACGATCCGTCGAATGTGCAGGTGTGTATCGAGCGGGGTATGATTGCTTACGACGAGGGGAATTACATCGATGCTATCGGTTACTACAACGATGCTATCGCCGTAGCTCCTACGATGCCCTATCTCTATCTGCTGCGGGCCTACGTGCAGGAGTATGGATTTGAAAACCGGGCCGAAGCCGAGGCCGACTATCGCAAGGTGCTGAGCCTCGACGACCAGTCGACCTACTATGGCGACAACCTCAAGGGCATTGCCTTTGCCCGCCTGCATCAACCTCAGGAGATGGCTCGCTGGGAGAGCCGGCTGCTGCAGTCGGGTACGGTGCGCAATATCGACTATTTCTATTTGGCCTGCATGTATGCCATGACCGATGCCGACAAGGCAATCGGCTATCTCGAGAAGGCCTTGCAAAGCGGTTTCGGCGATTACAACCGGATAGCCATAGACCGCTATTCGTCGGTTTCGCTGTTGCCTGTCCGGCATCTGACCCCGTATAGCGAACTGCTGCAACGCTATCACACTCTGTTTGGAAAATAGGCATAGCCTCTTTTCCCTTCCCCAATCACATCCTGTGGCTGTTTGTCCCTGAGGCTGTTTGCTCCATGGCCGGGACCTTCTGTCTTCTGTGTCGCCGGGTTCCGAATCGAGCCGTTCGGTCACACTCCTGTGTGCCGAGGTAGGTAGCCCCCTTCTTCTCCCGGGGAAGGGGCGACTCGTTCTCTGCCGGGGGGATGCCGTCTGCTTTTTGTCGGCAGGCAGCTCTTTGGGATGGGCTGTACAGAGTGGAGAGGAATAAAAAAAAGCACCAACGCACGTTGATGCTTTTTATAGAATGAAGCAGTTTGTTTTAATGGAAATGATTCAATTTTTTGTTGTTGTTCTAATTTTGGGGTTATTATCTTATTCTCAGAACCTTCCCTTCACGCAGGATAGCGTTTCGTTTGATTCCGTTCAGTTTGCATAATTGGTTGATGGAGACACCGTATTTGCTGGCTATTCTCGACAGCGAGTCGCCTTTGCGTACGCGGTACGACACATATTTGGCACCGTTGTTGGTCCCTTTGTTTCTGCTGTTTTTGTATTTCCCGTATCCCAGACTGCTGGCCAACTCTTTGGGGTTGAAGGTGTAGGTATCGGTGTGGGGTACCTGGTTTACAAAGTCGAATATCTTGTTGGGGTTGATGTCCATACCCAGGTAGCGAGTCTCGAAGTGGAGGTGCGGACCGGTAGAGCGGCCGGTGTTTCCACCCAGGGCGATGGGGTCGCCCACTTTGACGATTTGGTCGGGCTCCACCAGGAATTTGGAGAGGTGACCGTAGATGGTCTCGAGACCGTTGTTGTGGCGGATGATGACGTAGTAGCCATAGCCGCGGCGCTCGTAGCGGGTGAGCCGTACCTTGCCCGAGAAGGCGGCACGCACCGTATCGCCGATATGGAGCGAGAGGTCTACGCCCCGGTGCATGCGACGGCGACGCCAGCCGTAGTTCGAGGTGATGTGGCTGATGATGGGCATGCAATATTCCGATACGTCGATGGTTTCGGTTTCGGGCAGTTTTTCGATAGGAACTTTATAGGGGTTTACCCACGTCTGATCCCAGTTGTCGCCATATACATCCGACCCGGGGAACTCCTCTTCCTCCTCTTCGAGCATCTCGAGCAGGGCAATCGAGTCGACCAGATTGATGGACTTGTGAATGTTCTGCTGACCGGCGATGAGGTCTTGATGCAGTTTGGAGTGTTGTTGAGTAGAGAGATTCCTATTGTGTTGGGCATTGAGTGTGCCTAACGAGAATGCAAGCAGCAGTGGGAGGATACAATGTTTTATTTTTCCGAAATACATTTTAATTTGTTTCTGGCCCGAGCCAAGTCCTAAAAAAATAGAGAGTCAAAAAAAGACTTCCAGTAATCTAAACTATGATATGGGTGTGCTTTTTTCAAACACACTCTTCAAAGATAATGATTTTTGGGGAGAAGTGTTCTGGGTGGTTAACAAAATTTAGTCTCCCTCTATGGGGTGATGGTAGATTTTACGTATTATCTATTTGATTTATAATAAATTATGAATAATATGTTTTACAACATAAAACCCCTTATTTTACATTAGCTAATCAATCCCCAGTTTTTTTGTCTTTCGAAGATCCGGCTCAACTCTTTTCGTACGATATAATTTTCAGGATGTTCCAGTCGTTCGTCGCTGTCGAGCAGCGCGTTGGCTTCGTCGCGAGCCGCCTGCAAGATTTGGCCGTCTTTGGCCAGGTTGGCAATTTGCAGGTTGAAGGCGATACCGCTCTGTTGGGTTCCCTCCATATCGCCGGGCCCGCGCATCTGCATGTCGGCTTCGGCAATGCGGAATCCGTCGTTGGTCTCGGTCATCAGTTCGAGCCGTTTGCGGGTATCCTGGTTTATTTTGTACGAGGTCATCAGTATGCAGTACGACTGCTCGGCTCCGCGGCCTACACGGCCTCGTAACTGGTGCAGCTGGGCCAGTCCGAACCGCTCGGCATTCTCGATAATCATGACCGAGGCGTTGGGTACATTCACCCCCACTTCGATGACGGTTGTGGCTACCATGATTTGCGCCTCGCCCGAGACGAACCGCTGCATCTGCTCCTCCTTCTCGGCTGCCTTCATCTTGCCGTGAACCATGCACACCCGGTACTCGGGGAACACCTCGCGTATGTGGTCGTAGCCCTCCTCGAGGTTTTTCAGGTCGCTCTTCTCGCTCTCCTGGATGAGGGGGTAGACGATATAGGCCTGCCGACCTATCTGCAACTGCTTGCGCAGGGCGGCATAGAGTTGGCCTCGCTTGCTGTCGTATTGGAGCAGGGTCTGTATGGGTTTGCGGCCGGGGGGCAGCTGGTCGATGACCGATACGTCGAGGTCGCCGTAGACCGTCATGGCCAGGGTGCGGGGGATAGGGGTGGCCGTCATCACCAGAATGTGGGGCGGCGTGGTGTTTTTGTGCCAGAGGCGGGAGCGCTGTTCTACGCCGAACCGGTGCTGCTCGTCGATGACGACAAAGCCCAGGTTGGCGAAGTGGACCGTATCTTCGAGCAGGGCATGGGTACCGATGAGCAGGTTGACTTCGCCGGTGAGCAGCCCCTCGAGAATGGGGGCCCTCCGCTTCTTGGTGACCGACCCGGTGAGAAGCTCGATGCGCAACCCCAGAGGCTCGACCATCGTTTTCAGCCCCTCGTAGTGCTGGGTGGCCAGTATCTCGGTGGGGGCCATCAGGCAAGCCTGGTAGCCGTTGTCGACGGCGATAAGCATGCTCATGAGGGCCACCAGGGTTTTGCCGCTGCCCACGTCGCCTTGCAGCAGCCGGTTCATCTGCCGGCCGCTGCCCATGTCGGCCCGTATCTCTTTGATGACCCGCTTTTGGGCTTGGGTGAGCTCAAAGGGAAGTATGTGGTGGTAGAAGTTGTTGAAGCAGTCGCCGATGTGGTCGAACCGGAATCCGCCCAGTTTCTGGTTGCGCAGCCGGGTGTATCGCAGGATGTGGAGCTGCAGATAGAAGAGCTCTTCGAATTTGAGCCGCATCTCGGCCCGGCGCAGGTGGCCGACCGATATGGGGAAATGGATGTTGCGCAGGGCATCGGTAATCCCCATCAGTTGCATGTGGGCGATGACGGGGGCGGGCAAGGTTTCGGGCAGTGGGGCCTGTATACTGGTTAGCAGGGTGTAGACCATCTTTTGCAGCGCCTTGGAGTTGAGAAAGGCGTTCTTCATTTTCTCGGTCGTGTTGTAGTAGCCTTGCAGACCGGTGGTGTTGTCGATGCGGTCGTCGATGGGGTCGAGCTCGGGGTGGGCAATGTTGAATTTCCCGTTGAAGAGGGTAGGCCGTCCGAACAGGGTATACTCCGTGCCCGGCTTGTATCGCTCGGTGATGTAGCGGATGCCCTTGAACCATACCAGCTCGATTACCCCTGTGCCATCGGAAAACAGGGCGGTGAGACGCCGACGGGCACCCTCGCCGTGGGTATTGTACGAGACGATGCGTCCCCGCAGTTGGATGTAGGGCATGGAGCCGTCGATCTCGCTTATCTTGTAGGTCTTGCTGCGGTCGATGTATTTGTAGGGGTAGTAGTGGAGCAGATCGAGATAGGTATGTATCTCCAGCTCCTTGTTGAGGAGGTCGGCCCGTTTGGGCCCGACTCCGGGCAGGTATTTTATATCGAGTTTGGCGAGGTCGGTCATCGGGCGAGCAGAATTTCGGCCAAAGCCAGGTCTATGGGTAGGGTTATCTTCAGATTCTCGCGGTTGCCCTCGACCAGGCGGGGAGCGTATCCAGCCGCCTCGTAGACCGAGGCATCGTCGGTGAAGGTCTCGCGATAGGGTTGGTCGTAGGCCTCTTTGATTTCGTGGCAGCGGAAGGTCTGCGGGGTTTGTACGGCCACGAAGCGGCTGCGGTCCACCGCCTGGCTCGAACCGTCGGGGCCCAGTTGCCGCAGCGAGTCGGTGAGCGGTAGGGTAGGTATGGCACCGCCATACTCTTGTGCCGTAGCGAAGCAACGCTCGATAACGGTGTGGGCGACCAGCGGGCGCACTCCGTCGTGAATGGCCACGAGCCCCTCGTCGGGGAGCAGGGCCAACCCGTTGTGCACCGAGTGGAAGCGGGTTTCTCCGCCCGAGGCGATGCGGTGGGGAATGTCGATATGGAACTCTTGACACAGCGCCTTCCAATATGCCTGCTGCGAGGCGGGGAGTACGACCACCAACTCTATCGTGGGGTCGAAGCGGTAGAAGTTGTCGAGCGTATGGGCCAATATGGGTTTCCCGGCCAGGCGCAGAAACTGTTTGGGCAGCTCGCTGCCCATGCGGGTGCCCCTGCCGCCGGCTACTATGATGGCATATCGTTTCATCGATGACACTGCTGGATGGTTCATGTTTACAAATATAGGGCTTTATTTTGGCTTGACGAAATAAAAAACGGAGGGAGCCGTAACTCCCTCCGTTTATGGTTTGAGCGATCAGTCTGATCAGAGTCTTACCTTGGCACGTTTCACGCTGCCGGCCGTTTGAACCTCGACGATGTAAACGCCCTTGAGGTTGGCGGCGTTGATTACGGCCGATTCGGTGGCCGGACTTTCGGTGATGCAGAGGCTACCGCTCATCGAGTATACCTTAACCAGCTCGATGGGGCTGCCGGCTTCGATGCGGATATTGCCCGAGCGGTCGGTAAATATCTTCGTGGCAGCTTCGGCGGTGTGGTCGATACCGGTGATGATGGTCAGCTCGAAGTTCTGTTCGATCTCTTCGCCCTCTTCAACCAAAACGATTACTCCGTCTACGGCGGTGTACTGGTCTTTCGTCACACTCATTTCATACTCTTTGCCCGGTTGCAGTACGGCTATGCTGTAAGCACCGCTGGCATCGGTAGTGGCCGAGTAGATAACCTCGCCCGATTGCATCGTAACCGTAGCGCCTTCGATGGGTTCGTCATTGTCGGCGCGGGTAACTATACCGTGAACGATGGGAGCCTCGGTAGCCAGACCCAGTTCTACCGTCATGATGTTTGCTTTGTAGCCGGGTGTGTACGAGCCGTTGGTCCAGGCATCCATGTAGTCGGCCGACGTGTTGCCGTCGAAGGTATAGTATTTCATCGATCTGATGTTACCGGCCGACAGGAAGAATTGGGCTTTGTCTCGCGAGGCGTATGCCGTGGAGTCGATTGAAACGATGAGGCTCATGTTGCCACCGTTGTAGGTGATGGGCGTTTCGGGGTGCATTTCGAAATAGAGAGGAGCCTCCTGGCTGCCGCCTACTTCGAATCGCAGGTCGACTCCGATGTGCGAAAGGCCTTCGATGTCGGCTGCCGACATCTTGTCGGTGGTCAGTTCGGTCTTGTCGGTGTTGCCGATCCATACGTTTACTCTATAGCCTTGTACGGTTGCATCGGTAGCAATGTAGGGCAGATTGACGGTTTCAATCACATCGCCTTCGGTCAGACCATTGAGCAAATCGGGGGTATAGAGCGTTTCGAAGAGCAAGTGCTTGTAGTAGGTTGCCGATGTAGGGGTAGACAGGTCGCCGATCATGACAGCCGAAACCAGCGTCTCTTCGGCTACGTTTACCGTGATGGTATCGGTCGAAGTCACCGTGCCGTTGTAGTTCAGCAAGGCATAGATTTGGGCTTCGCCTACGGTATGAGGAGTCCACGAGCATTTATAGCTCTTGGTGTCGCCCAGTACCATGGCTTCTACTTCGTAGCTGCCGATGGTTTCGTCGCCGTTCATCAGGTCGATCGAGTAGCTGTCGGCTGTTTCACCTTCGGTACCCAGGCAGGCCAGGTCGATGGTAAACTCTTGCGCGTAGTTGACCATACCCTTGGCTGCACCCGAGAAGCCCTTGATGTCGATACGATGTTCCTGATAAACCACTTGCGGGCCATATACCATATCGAGGTAAGTCCTCTTGCTGGCAAATGCCAGGTAGTAGTCGCCTTCTGTAAAGTCATCGGGCATGTAGACGGCCATTTTCTCCCAGTTGTTCCAATACGAAGCGTAGATGGCAATCGATTTCAGGAGCGACCAGTTCTTTCCGTCGGCCGAGTAGAGCAGTTCTGTGCCATAGCCCGAAGAGCTTGCGGCTTTAATCGAGAATGCGATGGAGTCGCCGGCTGCCAGGTGGAGCAGCGGGGTCACGAGTGTATCGGGTTCGGTGCTCGTAACGGCTGCACAAGCCTTCCCTTCGTAGGGCGAGCTGGTGCTCTTGCTCCATTGACCTTGTTTTACATCCCACAGGATGGGCGGGAATACATCGCCTTCGAACGACTCGAGCAAAGTGGTTGCGGCCAGCATGGTACCCGATACGGCAAATTTCGTGTTGCCTATACCGTCGTGCTCTACGGCAATGCTGTCGGCGTAGTGTCCCGGGGCTGCATCGAAGGTGATCTGAATCGTATCGGAGCCGCTGCTGGGAATGACGATAGGCAATTCGGCCTGTACCGTGAATGCCGAGTTCTCAGGGGCCGTGAAGCTCGAGATGGTGAGGGCGCCGTTGTTGCTGCTGTTCTTGATGACGTAGTCGAGAGTCATGGCTTTGTTGGTCATGCCAAAGACCAGTTCAGGCAAAGAGGCTGAGCCCTTGTTGGGTCTGATGGTCAGGTTGTTTCCTGTTTGCATTACAACGAAGTGCGTGTTCTCTACACCGTTGGCGATTACATTGAACATGAGTTTGCTGATCTCGTCGTCGCATTCGATGAGCATGTAGCCGCTGATGGTCTTCTCTTCGTTGGTAGCAATGGCCGGGCCGGGTATTACGTTGTCCTCGTAGAGTGTATACTCGTCACCGTTCTGGATATAGGTCTTGTACGAAACACCTTCGACGGGAGCGTTGTTCTCATCGACCAGTTGGGTGGTGAAGTTGTAGCTTCCGGCTTCGATAGCCTGGGTACCGATATTCTTGAACGTAAACTGTATGGTATTGTCGGTAGCCTTTTCTTCACCGGCATACAGCGACATCCAACTGCTCGGACGGTTGAGCGAGTTTTTCTGCAGTTGTATACCTTTGGTAATCTCTTGATGGGTAAAGGCCATGAAGTTGTCGAGGTAGGAGTTGCTTATCAGGAAAGCGATACGCGAACCTTCGGGCACATCTTCGAGGATAATAGGTGTCCAATTGGTCGTGCTGGCTCCCAGTTCGATAGCGCTCTTGTTGCCGGTGGCATCGACGATATAGGCTTCGAAGATGGACGATGCCGAGTAAACTTTCTTGAAGTCGAAAGTGACTTTACCCGAAACAACGGGCGAATAGATGGTGTCGAGCGACGAAGTGCTGCCCCAGTAGTCCACGGCGCCGGTCAATACGCTCGAGCCGTCTTCACCCGCGTCGCCCTTGATCGAGTAGGTGGTCTCGTTTCCGTCGGCGGCAATAACCCATTCGGCGGGCAGGTTGGTCGAGTTGTCAAAGGTTTCGTAGTACGAAGTGGCCGGGTAGGTTTCGGCAGCCAAGGGGATGGTATCGTTACCGCCGTTGGTCATGATGTAAAGGTTGTCGGTAAACTGGCCGATTTCGTCGTTGGAGAAGTTGACGGTGAAGGTCTTTTGCTCGTTGAACGAAATAGTTCCGGTCTCGGGCGAAACCGAGAAAGGCGAGTTTTCGTTCTCGGTTGCGAAGGATACTTCCAGCTCGTTGGTACCGATGTTGGCCAGAGTAAACTCTTTCGATGCGGTTTCTCCTACCTTGACAAATCCCAGGTTGAGCGATTCGGTTGTATTCTCCAACCGCGGTGTATTGGGCAACAGTTCGATTTTGAGGTTGTCGATAGCGTTGGAATTTCCGTATTCCTGAATGGCCTCGACGATAACAAAGAAGTCGGTCCCGGCATATTCGGCGGGGATGTTTACCTCTACGGGGTACATTGTCTCCAAACTTATTTCGCTACCTGCATATCTCTTGGCATGGAGTATGGGATCGACCAGCGTGGTTACGGTGTTGTCGCTGTTAATGACTATGTTTCCGTCGCTGTCGTAGTTGTAAATATCAGCTACCTCGTTGACATATACTTTGAATCCTTCGTTCTCTTTACTGGAGCCTCCGGCCCGACGCATGTAGAACGAGATTTTGGCACTGCGGTCGGCTGCAAAAGTCAGTTTGGGGCTTATCAGCAGGGCGGTACTTGTGGCCCGGGCGTCGTTGGCTTGCAGCGATTTTCCGTCGCACACATAGGTGCTGGTCGTACAGATACTCCAAGAGGTCGCGGTACTGCCCGTGGCATATCCGTTTTTCAAAGTCCAGGATCCCAGGCCCATATTAGGCTCATTGGCATCAAGCTCGTTGAAGTCTTCGAAGATGGGAGCATCGTCGGTAATCTCGATAGCTGTGTATCCGGTACCTGTGAGCGATACGGTTATATCGTCGGCATTGCTGTGAATGGTCATGGTGCCGGTTATCTCGCCACTGTTGCTGGGAGTAAACTTGATTTGGTAAGTCTTGTCTCCATTCATCGCTGCGATGACATCGGGGTAGGTGATTGCCTCGGCCAGCGAGAAATCGGAGTTGGAGAAGGTGATGTCGGTAATGTTCAGGTCGCCACCTCCTGTATTTTTGATATTGAGCAGGGCAATCGAGCTCGATCCTATCGACGTGAGCGGGAATTCCAACGATTGAGCAACGGATGCGTTGGGTTCGCTGGCCATCTTGCTGATAGATACGTTATCTATGGCAGCCGATCCTTCTCCACCCGAGCCGTCGTTGTGGAACATGAAGGCCAGTTTGTAGGTACCTGCTGCCAGCTCTTGCATGTAACTGCGGTTTTCCCAACTGTACATGCCACCAATCAAGGCGCCATCGGTGAGCGATATGGCTTCGCTGGGGGGCATGGGGAGATTTTCGTCTTTGTTGGAGTTGAATTGGGCTTCGCCCGGTGCCAGATAGACATCGGCATAATCATAAGAGCCATAGATGGACTTTTCGCCCAGCACATTGCAGTCGAAAGAGATGGTGTAAACTCCGGCTTCGGTAACCTCGAAAGTGCGGTAAACATATACCGTACCTCCCGAAAAGTTGTTGTAACCGCTGCTTGCACCTCCGTTGTTGGAGATATACAATCCTTTGTCTCCTGTGTTTTTGGCGGCTGTGCCTATACACCACTGGTTGGTGTTGTCGCCGTTGACAAATGTCCACTGTGCGTTTTCTGCATCGTCCTCAAACCCACAAGAGTAGGGGTAGGTCTGTGCATGAGTGATTGGTATGAATCCTAATAAACTCATTACCAAACCAATGCAGGTGAGTAGGTAAGATTTTTTCATAATTAAAACTTATTAGTGAAGATTTGTATAAAAAGTGATGTCTTGTTTTGTATTTTGCAAATATAGAAAAATAATTGAAAAAATGATATGTAAAAGCTGATTTTTTCGTCGAAATGTAGCTTTTTATCTATTTTGTGCAATAAATATCTATTTCAGGTTTTTTTAGATTCTCCTTCGGCAGGTAAGCGGTAGCACGGAAGGCGGGTCGTTGAGAACGGCAGATTACGACAGGGGCAGGCCGTAGCCCGACGGTCTCTATACAGGCAGCGGGTCGATGACTCCTGTATAATATATTATTGTAGATCGAGCGGTTTCTGCCGTCGTGCTATCGCAGGGTGGGCGGCGCGATAGGTTTGGGTGTAGACTAAATGGTTGGTTGACAGAATGGTATGAAAAATAAAAAAAGAGCTTTTTCTCAAAAGCTCTTCCTTTATAGGTTTTCAATAGGTATTAATTTTTTTAAGGTAAAAAAGATTGTTTTAGGTTATTGACACAAAGGACAACTTTTTTTTGCAGATACGCAAACAAAAAAATATGTTTTATAATATGGTTTTTTAATTACTTTTGAGGTTTTTCGGGTTGTAAATTGTTGTTAAATAATTGATTGGGATTAAATTCTTTACTTCTCTTTGAATGTGTAAAAAATATTAAAATAGACATTTTGACATCATTTTTGCCTCATTCTTCGATGTAATCATACAAATTTAAACCCGTTTCATCGAATACTGCATAGGATGGATTTTTAATCCAGTCGCCCAAGATGACGATGCGGCTTTGCTGGGGCAGAGCCAAGTCGAGCAGGATGTGCCGGTGGCCGAAGATAAAGCAGTCGATGGGGTGCTCTTTGCGGTACTCTTTGGCAAAGCACACCAAGTGTTCGTTCTTCTCGCCCCGATACTCGGCATAGTCGTCGCCGGCCTTGCGGCTGTGGGCCGACCAACGCAGGGCAAAAGCTACGGTCCACCGTGGGTGTATGGCGGCGTAGAGGCGTTGGCAGAACCGGTTGCGGAAGATGCTGCGCAGCAGCCGGAACGAACGGTCGCGATGCCCCACGTTGTCGCCGTGCGAGAGGAAAAAACGCTTTCCGCCAATCTCGGTGATGAGGGTACCGTCGTGTATGGTGATGCCCAACTCGTGGGGCAGGTAGTCGAAAATCCAGATGTCGTGGTTGCCGATGAACCAGTGTATGTCGACACCACTGTCGCTCAGCTCGGCCAGCTTGCCGAAGAAGCGGGTGAAGCCGCGAGGCACTACGTAGCGGTACTCGTACCAGTAGTCGAGTATGTCGCCCAGCAGGTAGAGGGTACCGGCATCGGCCTTGATGCTGTCGAGCCATCGCACGATGCGACGTTCGTATTCCAAGGGATTCTCGATGTATCGGGCTCCCAGGTGAAAATCAGAAGCAAAATAGGTTTTAGTCCCGGGCATAGGCAATACGGTTTACAGAAGTCCGAGCTCGAGTTTGGCCTCTTCGCTCATCATGTCCTTGTCCCATTCGGGTTCGAATACGAGTTGAATGTCGACGCTCTTTACATTTTCGATACTCTCGAGTTTCATGCGCACATCCTCGATGATGAAGTCGGCCGCCGGGCAGTTGGGGGCGGTGAGTGTCATCGCTATCTTCACGGCGCCGTCGTTTACCTCGATGTCATAGACGAGCCCCAGGTCGTATATGTTGACCGGAATCTCGGGATCGTAGACGGTTTTCAGCATCTTTACGATCTCTTCTTCGATGGTCGGTTTGTTGTCTGTGATATCCATAAGTCGAAGTCTTGTTTTTTTCGATTGTCGAAGATACGCTATTTTTTCCGATACCCGATGCGTGGCTGTAATTTTTTGTATTTCTTGTCGATTTCTGCTTCGATTTTGTGATTTTAATATATTTTATTTTATCTTTGTGCAAATAGCAGTCTGGAAATGGGTTATACTGTCGTAGTCCCCGAGACTGAATTAGAAACCAATAAAAAGAGATTTATGAAAAAGACAGTTTTTTGTGTAGCTCTCATTGCTGCCTTGTTTTTGGCGATTCCGGCCAATGCACAGTTTAAGTTTGGACCCAAGCTTGGTGTGAACATCTCGTCTCTCTCTCTGGGTGGAAACTTGTCTGAGAATTTGAAATCGAACAATATCACGAGTTTTACGGGTGGTATCATGGCCGAGTTTATGGTGCCCGTTATCGGGGTGGGCCTCGATGCTAGTGTGATGTACTCTCGCAAAGGATCTACCTTGAAAGAGGTTACTTCCAACCTGACAGAGACGCATCACACCGATTATATAGAGATACCTATCAACCTGAAGTATAAATTCTCGTTGCCGGTGGTAGGGTCGTTTATGTCGCCCTTTGTCTATGCCGGTCCCAGTTTTGCCTTCCGGGTAGGCGACAACTTTGCCGATCAGTACAAGAACAAGAGCTTCGAGACGGCCATCAACTTAGGTCTCGGTCTCGAGTTCTTCAGCCATTTGCAGATTGCAGCCCAGTATGGTTGGGGCTTGGGCAAGACCATGGAGCTCGATGACAATCTGATCAATGCAACCTTGAACGGTAAGAGCCGGGCATGGACCGTAACGGCAGCCTATCTGTTCTAATCCAACATAAGATAAGGAATAAATACCATACGGCGGGGCTGGGAGCGTGACTCCCGGTCCCGCTCTTTTTTTGCCGTTTTCCCGCTTGTCTCGACACTCATTTTATGCTATCTTTGCTCATGGGAAGAGAGGCGTCGCGGCAGGAGGCTCGGGCACGTTTGGGCCTTGTGCATACGCCTTTCGCTACCTGCATACAGATTATACTGTTCGGGGGCAGCCCGAAAAAGAACCGCTTTAGATTATGAACACATTTGCCGACGTCGTCTTACCGCTACCGTTGTATAAATATTTTACCTATCGGGTACCTGTCGATTGGCAGACCTCGCTGCAACCGGGCAGTCGGGTGGTGGTGCCTTTTGGCCGCAAGAAGTACTACACGGCTATTGTGGCACGGCTGCACGATGTCATGCCCCAGGGTTACGAGGTGAAAGAGATTCTTTCGATTCTCGACGACCGTCCGGTATTGCGACGGCCGCAGTTGCGGTTCTGGGAGTGGATTGCCGACTATTACCTCTGCTCGGTGGGCGATGTCTACAAGGCGGCTCTGCCCTCGGGGTTGAAGCTCGAGAGCGAGACGGTCGTGACGCTGAATGCCGAGTTCGAAGAGCCCGACGACGACCGGCTGAAGGAGCGCGAGTGGATGCTGCTGGCGGCTCTGGGAAAGAGGTCGCGCATGACCGTGCAGGAGCTCGAGAAGGAGAGCGGCATGCACAACATATTGCCCGTGTTGCGGCGTCTGTTGGAGCGCGAAGCGGTGTTCGTTTCGGAGCAAATCAAGGCACACTACCGTCCCAAGACCGAGACCTACATCCGCCTCACCTTTGCTCCCGGCGATGATACCGCCTTGCGCAGTGCCTTCGAGCGGGTGAAGCAGGCCAAGAAGCAGGAGGTAATGCTCCTCTCGTTTCTCGATTTGTCGCTCTTCATGCAGAAGGGCAAACTGCGCGAGGTTTCGCGCAAGGCGTTGCTCGACCGTTCGGGTGTCTCGTCGGCCGTGCTGGGGGCAATGGTCGAGAAGGGAATTTTCGAAGTATATAAAAAAGAGATAAGCCGTTTCGATACGGCCACATTCACCGAGGGCGAGATAGCCCCGCTGAGCGAGTTGCAGCAGATGGCCTGCAACCAGATAGTCGAGTCGTTCAGGGAGCACGACGTCACGTTGCTGCACGGGGTCACCTCGAGCGGGAAGACCGAGATTTATGCCCACCTCATTCAACGGGTGCTGGCCGAGGGGCGGCAGGTGCTCTATCTGGTGCCCGAGATAGCTCTCACTACCCAGTTGACCAACCGGCTGCGCAAGATGTTCGGCGACAAGCTGGTGATCTATCACTCCAAGTTCTCGGACAACGAGCGGGTGGAGATATGGAATACTCTGCTCGACAGTCGCGAGCCCCGGCTTGTGCTGGGGGTGCGCTCGTCTATTTTTCTTCCCTTTGCCGACCTGGGGCTGGTGATTGTCGATGAGGAGCACGAGACCTCGTACAAGCAGTACGACCCGGCTCCCCGCTACCATGCCCGCAACGCCGCCATCGTGCTGGCTTCGATGCACGGTGCCAAAACCCTGCTGGGTACGGCTACTCCGGCCATCGAGACCTATTTCAATGCCCGGCAGGGCAAGTATGGGCTGGTGGAGCTGAAGAAGCGCTTCAACGATGTGGAGCTGCCCGAGATTACCCCGGTCGACGTCAAGGAGATGCGCAAGAAAAACCGCATGCAGGGGAACTTCACGCCCGAGCTGCTCAACCGCATGCAGCACGCCTTGCAGGCCGGCGAGCAGGTCATTCTGTTTCAGAACCGCCGGGGGTTTGCCCCCATGGTCGAGTGCAAGCAGTGTGCCTGGGTGCCCAAGTGCGAACATTGCGACGTGAGCCTCACCTATCACAAACGGTACAACCAGCTTACCTGCCACTATTGCGGCTATACCTACGAGATACCCAAGGTGTGCCCCGCCTGCGGACAGCCTACCATCGGGGTGATGGGTTTCGGTACTGAGCGCATCGAAGAGGATGTGGCCCGGCTTTTCCCCGAGGTGCCGGTGTCGCGCATGGACCTGGACACCACCCGTTCGCGCAACGCCTACGAGCAGATTATCGACGACTTCTCGAAAGGGAAGAACAAGATTCTCATCGGCACGCAGATGATTACCAAGGGGCTGGACTTCGACCGGGTGAGCGTGGTGGGCATCTTGAGTGCTGACCAGATGATGAATTTCCCCGACTTCCGGGCCCACGAGCGGGCTTTCCAGATGATGGAGCAGGTGTCGGGCCGGGCCGGGCGTAAGAACAAGAAGGGGGTGGTGGTGCTGCAGACCTCCGACCCCTCGTCGCCTCTGATTCAGCAGGTCATTGCCCACGACTACGAGGGCATGTACAACCGGCAGTTGGCCGAACGCAAGGCTTTCTCCTATCCCCCTTATACCCGGTTGATATACATCTACCTGAAGCATCGCGACGAGACCCTCTTGCAGGAGCTTGCCGTGCGCTATACCACGGCGTTGCGCGAGGTTTTCGGCAGCCGGGTGCTGGGCCCCGACAATCCGCCGGTTGCCCGCATCCAGTCGCTCTATATCCGCAAGGTGGTGTTGAAGATGGAACTGGCGGCCTCGATGTCGCGGGTGAAGGAGATTTTGCGGCAGGTCTATGAAAACATGCTGGTCGACGACCGTTTCAAGTCGCTGCTGCTCTACTACGATGTAGACCCTCTTTGATGGAAATCTATGTGAAACATCAATTATAATCAACCATGAAACGTGGAATTTTATTCATTGCATTGTGCTGTTTGATGCCGGCTCTGGTATGGTCGGCCAACGAGAATTTGAAGTATGTCGATGCCTCGGGCCTCACCCTGGTGGGGAAGGCGATGCCTACTCCTGCGAACGTCTATCACCGGGTCGATGTGGAGAAGTATGGCAACATGCCCAAGCGGGTGAAAACCCTCTTTACCTATCCGGCCGGTCTGGCGGTCAGTTTCAAAACCAACAGCTCTACCGTGGTGGCCCGCTGGACTACTGCAGGGAAGCGGGTGATGGGCAACATGACTCCCATTGCCCAACGGGGGCTCGACCTCTATATGTACGACGACGAGGGTTGGATGCCGGTAGGTGAGGGCGTTCCCACGGCCGGAAAAACCCAACACGAGAGTCGTCTGGTCAAGGCCTTGAAGCCGGGCGAACATCGTTTCCTCCTGTATCTCCCCCTCTTCGACGAGATTACCTCGCTCGAAATCGGGGTCGATTCGGCTGCGGTCATCACGGCCGAGCCGTCGCCTTTCCGCCACACGGTACTCATCTACGGGTCGAGCATTCTGCACGGGGCTTCGGCCAGCCGTGCCGGGTTGGCCTATCCGGCCCGCATGGCCCGCAACACGGGTATCAACTTTGTCAATTTCGGGTTGAGCGGTAGCGGCAAGATGGAACCTGCTGTGGCCGGCATGTTGAAGGACGTCGAGGCCGATGCCTTCGTGCTCGACTGCATGCCCAACCCCTCGCCCGAGGAGATTACCGAGCGCACCCACTATCTGGTGAAGACGATAAGCGAGCATCACCCCGGGGTACCTATTATTATGATTGAGACCTTCATGCGCGAGGACGGGTATAGCGACCAGCAGATGCACGAGCGTTGTGTCCGTCAGAGCGAGGCCTTTATCGCGCAGTACGAACAGCTGAAGAAGGAAGGGGTAAAAGACCTTTACCTCATTCGCGACAACCATGCTATCGGTACCGACCACGAAGGGACCATCGATGGCACGCATCCCAACGACCTGGGCTTCGACCGACTGGTGCAGCAGTACCAGCCCCAGATTATGAAGATATTGAAACGATACGGCATCCGGTGATACCTTGCCGGTTTCGGGATAATGACAAAGGCTCGGGGACAATTCCCCGAGCCTTTGCTGTGTGTGAGTATGGGTTGCGTCCTGTTATCGACGCGACAAAGCCTTTTCGATACCCTCGACTACCAGCGGTTCCATGATCTTGTAGCCGTCGATGGTGGGGTGCACGCCGTCTCGTCCGTAGGCGTCGTTCAGTCCCTTCTGGTCGTCGACGAGCGGTGTGTAGAAGTCGACATAGACAATCCGGTTAGCCTCGGCATAGGCTTTTATCTGTCGGTTCAGTTCGATAATCGTGTCGGCTGGTTTCACGTCGGGAGCCCAGCCGTAGCGGTTGGCGGGGAGCACCGAGCAGAGCACCACCTCGATGTCATTGGCCTGGGCCAACTGTACCATCGATTCGATGTTGTCCATAATCATCTCGACACTCGAGGGGCCCGTGTTGCCGGCAATGTCGTTGGTACCGGCCAGAATAACTACCGCCTTGGGCGAGAGGTCGATGACATCCTGACGGAAGCGCAGCAGCATCTGCGGCGAAGTCTGTCCGCTGATTCCCCGGCCCAGGTAGTTGTGGCTGGTGAAGAACTCGGGGTCCATCGAAGCCCAGTTTTGCGTGATGGAGTTACCCATGAATACCACCCAGCTCTTTTGGGCGTCGGAGGGGTCGTTGCGACGGGCCTCGAGGTTGGTCTGGTTGTCGCTGCGGTAGCGGTTGAGGTTGGGCCAGTCCTGGGCTGCACACTCCGGGGCGAAGGCTCCGGCCAGCAACAGGGCCGATACAAGAAGTTTAGCACTTGTTTTCATGGTGATGTAAATGAAAAGTACACCCCCGCATGTGGGGAGTGTACCGAATGTGAATGAATGATAGATAAAAGTCAATCGATTAGTAGGCGAAGATGGGATAGTCCTTCATCATGCCGTTTACCTTCTCGCGTACGGCTTTGATGACCGTTTCGCTTTCGGGGTTGGAGAGCACGGTGTCGATGAGTTCGACAATCTCGAGCATCATATCCTCTTTGGCACCGCGGGTAGTGATGGCCGGTGTACCTACACGGATACCCGAGGTCTGGAACGGCGAGCGGCTGTCAAACGGAACCATGTTCTTGTTGACCGTGATGTCGGCCTGAACCAGAGCCTTCTCGGCCACCTTGCCCGTCAGTTCGGGGAACTTGGTGCGCAGGTCGATGAGCATGCAGTGGTTGTCGGTACCGTTCGAGATAATCTTGTATCCCTTGTCCATGAAGGCTTGAGCCATGACGGCGGCATTCTTCTTCACCTGAGTCTGATAGTCGACATACTCGGGTTGCAGGGCCTCGCCGAAGGCTACGGCTTTGGCGGCAATCACGTGTTCGAGCGGGCCGCCCTGTACGCCGGGGAATACAGCCGAGTCGAGCAGAGCCGACATCTTCTTGATTTCGCCTTTGGGCGTCTTTTTGCCCCAGGGGTTGTCGAAGTCTTTGCCCATGAGGATGATACCGCCGCGGGGACCGCGCAGGGTCTTGTGAGTGGTCGAGGTGACGATGTGGGCATACTTGAGCGGATTCTCGAGCAGACCGGCGGCGATGAGGCCGGCGGGGTGAGCCATATCGACCATGAAGATGGCGCCGATTTCGTCGGCAATCTTACGCATGCGGGCGTAGTCCCATTCGCGCGAGTAGGCCGATGCACCGCCGATAATCAGTTTCGGACGCTCGCGCAGAGCCACCTCTTCCATCATATCGTAGTCGACATAACCGGTATCTTCTTTCACGCTGTATTCGAGCGGGTGGAACATCAGGCCCGAGAAGTTCACGGGGCTTCCGTGCGACAGGTGACCGCCGTGCGAGAGGTTCAGCCCCAGGAACTTGTCGCCCGGGTTGAGCACGGCCATGAATACGGCCATGTTGGCTTGGGCTCCCGAGTGCGGTTGCACGTTGGCCCACTCGGCGTTGAACAGCTTTTTGAGCCGGTCGATAGCCACTTGCTCGCTCTGGTCTACCACCTCGCAACCGCCGTAATAACGCTTGCCGGGATACCCTTCGGCGTATTTGTTGGTCAGGCACGAGCCCATGGCTTGCATCACTTGTTCGCTGACAAAGTTTTCAGAGGCAATCAATTCGATACCTTTACGTTGTCGTTGATTCTCTTTTTCGATAATGTCGAAAATGATGTTGTCTCTTTTCATGTTGGTTTTGTGTTAGTGTATTTTTACCATAAATATCCTATTGAAATGCTCAACTCGTTGACGGCCCGCGAGAGCTTTACCTGCCCCACCTGCGAGTCGTCGAGGTCGATTTTGAACGATTGGTCTTTCGAGTTTCCTATGCAGTAGGCATACCGAAAGTCGATGTACAGGTGGCCGATGGTGGTACTCAGTCCGCCCACGGCGTAGAACGAGAAGCTGTTGGGCTTGTCGTCGTAGACCAGATTGCGCGATGTCGTGCCGTTGACATCGATTTGGCTGGTTTCGTTGCAGATGTACGAGACGCGCGGTCCGGCAAAGAGGTTCATCAGGAAGGGCCCGTGCTTGGTGATGTTGTAGCCGTACAGCACGGGAACATCGATGGCATAGGCCGAGGTGTTGATTTTGCTCAATCCGTAGTCGGGGTTGTACAGCCGGGTGTGCGACTGGTGCATGCCCACCTCGAGTTGGATATAGTTGCGTTTGAAGTTGTACCGCCCGATAAAGGAGCCTGTGAGTCCCAGACTCGATTCGGAGTCCGATTCGTCTATCTGGGTGCCGTCGAGGCTCATGTGACGTATGTCGACCAGGGGAGCGTTCACTCCCAGCCGTACGCCCCAGTTGAACCGTTTGCTCACGTTCAGCTCCTTCACCTGCGCTTGTGCGGCAAAGGTGAGCGAGAGTGCGATACAGATAGCAGTGGCCAGTCTCTTCATGCGCGTGTATTTGTCTATTTGTTTTTCTTTTGTACCGACCAGCCGAACTTGCCTATCTCGCGACCCATCTCGTAGTAGTGCCCGTGCGAGTAGACCAGCAGGTTGGCCTTCTGCATGTCGAAGGCGCCGGTCGAGGGGTCGATGTAGCGGTCGTCGGCCAGCAGGTTGACGACGTCGGCGATGAACATGTCGTGCGAGCCCAGTCGTACGATTTCGCGGGCCTTGCATTCGATACAGAGGGGCGACTCGTCTACGTAGGGGGCCTGCACGATTTGTGCCTGGCGGGGGGTGAGCCCGGTCTTCTCGAACTTGTTGTAGTCTTTTCCCGAGGTGACGCCGCACCAGTCGGTCGCATGGGCCATCTCGACAGTAGTGAGGTTGATGACAAACTCCATGTTCTTGCGCAGAATCTCGTAGGAGTAGCGCTCGGGACGTATCGACACATAGCACATGGGCGGGTTGGTACATATCGTGCCCACCCAGCTGACGGTAAGCAGGTTGTACTCTTCGGGCGTGCTGCCGCAGCTCACCAGTGCGGCGGGCAGCGGGTAGATGGTGGTCCCGGGTTTCCAGGTCTGTTTCATGGGCCGGTGCGAGTTAGCAGATTTCTATTTCGTCTTTCGATACCGAGCGTTCGCAGTAGTGGCATTTGACCTGAATGTTCACCTTGTCGACCACGTGGAAGATCGTCTCCATGGGTTCGTTGTTGGTGATGCACTTGGGGTTGCTGCAACGGATGATGCCGTGCACCACGTCGGGGAGCGATACCTTGCGCTTCTCGGTCACCTGGTAGTCGTGTATGATGTTGATTTGCGCTTCGGGAGCTACCAGGGCTATCTTGTTCAGGTCCTCTTCCTTGAAGAAGCGGTCGGCCACCTTGATGATGCCCTTTTTACCTATCTTCTTGCTGGCGAGGTTGTTGCCTATGGTTATGCTGTTGGGGCAGTTTTCGAGGCCCAGGATAGAGACCACTTTGAAAAGTTGGTTCGAGGGAATGTGGTCGATCACCGTTCCGTTTTCGAGGGCAGCTACTTTTAATTCTTTCTTTTCGACGTTCATGATTTTCGAAATGGTGGGGGGTTAAACTTCAATTCCTAATACTTTGCAGATGATGGCTTGCCGGGCATACAGACCGTTTTGGGCCTGTTGGAAGTAGTATGCCTTGGGGTTGCTGTCGACGTCGTATGAGATTTCGTTGACACGGGGCAGCGGGTGCAGAACCCGCAGGTTGTCTTTGCTGTGCTCGAGCATGCTGTTGTGCAAGGTGTAGACGTTCTTTACCTTCTCGTACTCCATGAGGTCGGTAAACCGTTCGCGCTGTACGCGGGTCATGTAGAGAATGTCGGCCTGGTTGATGACATCCTCGGAAAATTCGGAGTGCTCGAAGTAGGGGATGTGGTGCTGCTCGCAGAATATCTTGTACTCGATGGGCATCTTCAACTCGTCGGGAGCGACGAAGTGGAAGGTGGGGTTGAAGTGCGACATGGCCATGAGCAGCGAGTGTACCGTGCGCCCGTATTTCAAATCGCCTACCATCGTGATGTTCAGGTTTGAGAGGGTACCTTGTGTCTTGTAAATCGAGTAGAGGTCGAGCATCGTCTGC
The DNA here is from genome assembly GCF_946496565.1 of uncultured Barnesiella sp. Lineage (NCBI taxonomy): Bacteria > Pseudomonadati > Bacteroidota > Bacteroidia > Bacteroidales > Barnesiellaceae > Barnesiella > uncultured Barnesiella sp. The sequence continues at coordinate 125,221 of NZ_CAMMHD010000005.1, read as the reverse complement.
GAGGGGTGTTGGTTGGCACCGTCGCCGGCGTTGATGACGGGCACCGATGCAATCTCCGAGGCGTAACGGGCGGCCCCTTCGAGGTGGTGCCGCATGATGATCAGGTCGACATAGTTGCTCACCATCATGATGGTGTCTTTCAGCGTCTCGCCCTTCGACGAGCTGGTGGTGCTGGCGTCGGAGAAGCCGATGATTCTTCCGCCCAGTCGGTTGACGGCAGTCTCGAAACTGAGGCGGGTGCGGGTCGATGGCTCGAAGAAGAGCGTGGCCACGACTTTGCCTTCCAGAATCTTTTGGTTGGGATTAGCCTCGAATCGACTTGCGGTTTGGAGCAGGTCCAGAATTTCTTCTTTTGAAAAATCGGTAATAGATACTAAACTCTCAGGTTTCATCGTCGGTATGATTTGTTTATAGGTTACACTATGGTTGTCCATAAAAAAAGCCAACACGACAATGAATGTCACGCTGGCTTGCTGTTCGTTCTATGTTGGAGAGAATATAATCCCCGGCGTTTGTAAAAATGCCTTTGTTGTAATGGATTATATGTCTGTTCCCGCCAATTCATTTCGATAAGCAAAGATAGTAAAAAAAGGGCGAAAGCCAAACTGTTTAGCCATAAAAAATATTCTTTATAAATCGGCAATATGTCGTTGAATGAAATATATTTGCTACCTTTGCTTTAGTAATTGGCTTTAAAGGGATTTGCAGGTGTGAGTCTCGGGCCGCAAAATCGTAGATATATAGGAAAGACAATGAAAGTGGATAGGATTAAAAGCGCTTTTAGCGACACCTCTCGTGTAATTAAATATATGTGGATTACCTTCGGTGCCCTGGTGCTCCTTGCCGTGGTCGCTTTTGCCATGATTGCCTGGGGATGGATCGGCTACATGCCGCCCATCGAGGATATGGAGAACCCCAAGGATAAGTTCGCTTCGGAAATCTATTCGTCCGACATGCAGGTGATAGGTCGTTTCTACCAGAGCAAGAGTAACCGGGTGTATGTGCACTACGACGAAATCTCGCCCTACCTGGTCGAAGCCCTTATCGCTACTGAAGACATCCGCTTCAAGGATCACTCGGGTATCGACGTGAAGGCGCTCTTCCGGGCCTTCATCAAGCGTGGACTCTTTTTCCAGAAGAGTGCCGGCGGTGGCAGTACCATCACCCAGCAGTTGGCCAAGCTGCTCTATTCGCCCAGTGCCGACAACATCGTGGAGCGCCTCTTCCAGAAACCGCAGGAGTGGGTCATCGCCGTACAGCTCGAACGCTTCTATACCAAGGAGGAGATTGTGAACATGTATCTCAACCACTTCGACTTCCTCAACAATGCGGTGGGTATCCAGTCGGCTGCTTACATTTACTTCCACACCACCCCCGACAAGCTGAAAATCGAGGAGGCAGCCACGCTGGTGGGCATGTGTAAAAACCCTTCGTACTACAATCCGCGCCGCTATAACGAGCGCACGCGCGGGCGCCGCAACACGGTGTTGGACCAGATGTACAAAGCCAAATACATTACCAAGGCCGAGCGTGACTCGCTGCAGGCTTTGCCGCTGGAGTTGCACTACACGCGGGTCGACCACAAGGAGGGATTGGCGCCCTACTTCAGAGAGCAGTTGCGCTTGATGATGACGGCCAAGAAACCCGACCGGGCCGACTACCGCGGCTGGGAGGCTCAGAAATTTGTCGACGACTCCATAGCCTGGGCCACCAACCCGCTCTATGGCTGGTGCGAGAAGAACCGCAAGGCCGATGGCTCGAAATACAATATCTATACCGACGGTCTCAAAATCTACACGACCATCGACTCGCGCATGCAGCGCTATGCCGAGGAGGCTGTCGAGGAGCATCTGGGCCACTACCTGCAACCCCGCTTTTTTGCCGAGAAGAAGGGGCGCAGCTACGCTCCCTTCTCGCGCAGCATCACGAAGGAGGAGCGCGAGGGCATTCTCGAGCGGGCCATGAAACAGTCCGACCGCTACCGGGCCATGAAGCAGGCCGGGGCGAGCGACGAGCGCATCCGGCAGGCCTTCGTTACGCCGGTCGAGATGCAGGTCTTCTCGTACGACGGCATGATCGATACGATTATGTCGCCCATGGATTCGATACGGTATCAGAAGTCGTTCCTCCGCACGGGCTTCATGTCGATGGATCCCCATACAGGCCATGTGAAAGCCTATGTGGGTGGACCCGATTTCGAGCATTTCCAATACAACATGGTGTCGGTAGGCCGCCGGCAAATCGGGTCGACGGTGAAACCGTTCCTCTATACGCTGGCCATGGAAGAGGGCTTCACCCCCTGCGACATGTTCCTGAACGAACAGCCCACGCTCATCACCGAAGACGGCAAGGCGTGGTCGCCCCGCAACTCGTCGAAGGCGAGGGTGGGCGAGATGGTGACCCTCCGCTGGGGGTTGGCCAACTCGAACAACTGGATTTCGGCCCGGTTGATGGACAAGCTGTCGCCCTCGTCGCTGGCCCGGCTGATGCACTCGTTCGGTATCAAGAATAAAATCGACGAGGTGGTATCGCTCTGTCTGGGTCCGGTCGACGTTTCGGTCGAGGAGATGGTGACCGCCTATACCGCTTTTTCGAACAAAGGAGTGCGGGTAGACCCCCTCTATGTCACCCGCATAGAAGATAATCTGGGCAATGTGATTGCCGAGTTCAACCCCACGATGACCGAAGTCTTCAGCGAACAGGCCTACTACCGCATTCTGCCCATGTTGCGCGACGTCATCGACCACGGTACCGGCGGCCGCGTGCGTTACCGCTACGGCATCACGGCACCGATGGGTGGCAAGACGGGTACGACCAACAACAACTCCGACGGTTGGTTCATGGGCTTTACCCCCGACCTGGTTTCGGGCGTGTGGGTAGGTGGCGAGGACCGCTCGATTCACTTCGACGGCATGGCCGACGGTCAGGGTGCCAGCATGGCCCTGCCTATCTACGGCCTCTACATGCAGAAGGTCTATGCCGACCCCACGCTGGGCTATTCACAGCAGAGCAACTTTGAGATTCCGGCCGAGTATGCCGACCCCTGCAGTGGCGGTTCCTACGTCGAGGAGCCCGCCCAGGAGGCTCCGATGGAGAGTATCGAGGGAATATTCGATTAAAGATAACTACAATAGATGCAACAAGAGAGGCGAGTGCGTGACTTGCCTCTCTTGTCGTATAGGGGGAGTATGTTTACAAGGTGTTGTTACGGGGGGTAATGTTGCGCATGTGGCGCACAAACTCCTTGCTGGCGAGGTAGCGGCCTATGTGCTGGGCGTGGTTGCTGTTGTGCATGTCGCTGCCCAGGTAATCGACCATCTGTTTCGAGACCAGCCACTCGGCCACCTCTTTCGTCCGCTTGTTGTAGTAGCCGGCCAGCGAGAGCAGGTTGACCTGAAATTCGCATCCCTGGTCGTGCAGCTCCTGATAGATTTTCTTGTCGTCGTAGTAATAGGCATACCGCTCGGGGTGGGCCAGTATGGGCGAGAAGCCCTTGAGCTGCAGGTCGAAGACCAGCTCCTTGATGTTCCAGAAAGGTTGCAGAAACGAGTTCTCGATGAGCAGGTGGTTGCCCGGCATGGGCATCACCTCGTTGCGTTGCAGGATGGCCAGGAAATTGTCGTCCATGCGATACTCGGCCGAGTAGCACAACTGTATGCCCAGCTCGCCAAACTCGGGTTCGCGGCACAGCCGGTCGTAGGCATCGCCCACGGTTTGCGGGGTATTCTCGAAGGTAGCTTCGGTCACGTGAGGGGTAGCGATTACCTTTTCGATGCCCCATTCGCGCATCTGGCGCAGCAGGGGCAGCGAGTGCTCGGTGTCGGGCGAACCGTCGTCGATGCCCGGCAGTATATGGCAGTGAACCTCTGTTGTATAGGGGAATAGAGGCTTTTCGGCAGACTTTTTATGGAAGAAATTGAACATACGCGAATGCCTTGAAAATTCGTTCGAGATACAAAAGTACGCTTTTTCTTTTGATTATAAGTTAAAGAATATTATATTTGTATGCTTGAAATCATGTAATGTGGAAAAAAGTAACACCTATTAAATCAGATTGCTATGTCAAGAAAATTGAAAATTCGAGATCTTACCCTTCGTGATGGGCAACAATCCTTGTTTGCAACTCGTCTTACCCAGGAGCAGATAAACCGGGTATTGCCTTATTATAAGGATGCCGGCTTCTTTGCCATGGAGGTATGGGGTGGTGCAGTACCCGACTCGGTGATGCGCTATCTGAACGAGAGCCCTTGGACCCGCCTCAAAACCATTAGCGATGCTATTGGCGGCGCTTCGTATTTAACTGCTCTCTCTCGGGGACGCAATTTGTTTGGATATGCCCCTTATCCCGATTCGGTACTCGACGGTTTTTATCGCGAGGCCGTAGCCAACGGGTTGGGAATTATGCGTATATTCGATGCTCTCAACGACCTGAACAACGTGAAGTCGTCGGTCGAAAAGATAAATGCCGTGGGCGCTATCTCCGATGGTGCCGTATGCTACACGGTAGACCCGCACTATACCATCACCTTTATGGACCGGGTGAAAGCCCTCTTCGGCAAGAAGTTGCCCAAACCCATCTTTACCGACGACTATTTCGTAGAGAAGGCTGTCGGCTTCGAGAAACTGGGTGCCAAGATGGTAACCTTGAAAGATATGGCCGGTCTGGTAAATCCGTCGCGTATCGCCTCGCTGATGCCTAAGTTGAAAAAGGCACTGAAGGTACCCGTCGACTTCCACACCCACTGTACGCCCGGTTACGGTCTGGCTTCGTCGCTCATGGCCGTGATACACGGGGTAGACATTCTCGATACCAACATCTGGTATTTCGGTGGCGGTTCGGCTGCTCCGGCCATCGAGTTGCTCTACATCTTCTGCCAGAAACTGGGCGTGGAGATGGAGGTAAACATGAGCGCCGTGAGCAAGATTCGTGCCGAGTTGCTGGGCATTCGCCGCGAGCTCGCCGCCTACGACCTGAAGAAAGACTCCTTCCCCATTGCCTTCGACCCGCTCATCGACAAGCTGCCCGACAACATCGACAAACTTTTCGATACGGCTATCGATGCGGCCAAACGCAACGACGAGCCCGCATTGCTCGACGCTTGCCACGCCATCGAAAACTACTTCGGTTTCCCCAAACCCAACGAACTGGTGAAAGAGGCCGAGGTGCCCGGCGGTATGTACTCCAACATGGTGGCTCAGCTCAAACAGCTCAAGGCCGAGCACGTACTCGACGACGCCATGAAGCTGATTCCGAAGGTACGTTCCGATGCCGGTCTGGTGCCTCTGGTTACGCCTACCAGCCAAATCGTAGGTAGCCAGGCTGTAAGCTGCGCCCTCGACCGCCTGAAAGGCAACCCCGAATACACGACGGTTTCGAACCAGTTCAAGGCTTTGGTAAAAGGCGAGTACGGTAAGACGCCGGTACCCGTCGATCCCAAGTTCCGCGAGAAGATTACCGGCAGCCCCATCGAGACGCCCTACGATACCAATTCGTACAAGGCTCCCGAGAATCCCGTGCTGCCCGAGTTCGGTGGCGTGAAGCTGGCCGAGAACGAACAGGAATACCTGTTGCTCGAGCTCTTCCCCAACGTGGCTACCACCTTCTTGAAAGGCGTGCGTGCCGCCGAATACGAGGCCAAGAAACCGGCTGTTGAAGAGAAGAAGGAAGAGGTTCAGGAGGCTGCTCCCGTTGAGCCCATCACCGGCCCCACCATCGACGCTCCCATGGGTGGCAAGGTAGTCGAAATCAAAGTGAAAGTAGGCGACCAGGTGAAGAAGGACGACGTGGTGCTCGTATACGAGGCCATGAAGATGGAGAACGATATTCTCTCGACCCTCAACGGTAAGGTAAAACGCATTCTCGTAAAAGAGAACGACGTGGTAGGTACCAACGACCCGCTCATCGAATTTGAATAATCGACGAATAAATCAGGTCCCGGCCGGTGCCAAAAGCGCCGGCCGGACTTTTTTTGTGAAAAAGTGAAGTAAATATTTTTCTAAGTCGAAACTTATCCCTACATTTGCAAGCCATTACGAAAAAATCACGCTACCAACGTGAACATTTGATAATATTAAAAAGACGATATAACAATGAAAAAAGGAATCCATCCTGATAACTACCGTCCCGTAGTTTTCAAAGACATGTCGAACGACGAAATTTTTATCACCCGTTCAACGGTTGCAGCCAAAGAAACAATCGAAATTGATGGCGTTACCTATCCTCTGGTAAAGCTGGAAATCACCAGTTCGTCGCACCCCTTCTTCACCGGTAAACAGAAACTCGTGGATACCGCAGGTCGTGTGGACAAGTTCATGAGCCGTTACGGCAATCGCAAGAAATAATTGACAGTTCAATTATAGGATTAAACAGTACCCCGGTCGTCAGGCCGGGGTATTTTGTTTTCAGGCGGAACCTTTCGAGGGTGCCGCCTTCCTTGTTCCGAGTGGGAGAGGGAAGAGTACGGTCATATGGATGAATACTTCCGACGCCCGGTATATTGCGATTCGCGGGCAAAAGACGTATCTTTGTCCCTCAAAGAGAAAAGCCCATGGAAAAGAAAAAATTCAGTCTTGCCGCTCGAGCCCGCAGCTTCAAGTATGCCGGGCGCGGCATCGCCCGGTTGATAAGCCGCGAGCACAATGCCTGGATACACTGTTTTGTAGCCGTGTGTGTGGTGGTGGTCGGTGCGTTGGTGGGGCTGTCGGCTCTCGAGTGGGCGGCCGTGGTGCTCTGCATCGGTGTCGTGCTGGCGGCCGAGGGCATCAACTCGGCCATCGAAGCTCTGTGCGACCGGGTGTCGCCCGATTACGACGAGGCCATCAAGCATGCCAAGGACCTGGCAGCCGGGGCCGTGCTCATCGTGGCCATCATGTCGGTCGTGGTGGGGCTGTTGATATTTGTTCCCAAATTTATAACCCTGTGGTCGTGATGAAACGTATTATTCTCTCTGTGGTCTTGGCATTGCTGGTGGTTGGCCAGTCGGTGCGGGCCGAAGGGTTGAGCCGGAGCCGCCAGGCGGTGAAGGTCTCGAGCGATGTATTGCTGGTGGCCATGCCGGTAGCCACGGCTTCGGCCATGCTGGCCATGAAAGACTGGACCGGTTTCAAGCAGGCTGCCTTTACCGGGCTGACTACCCTGGGTGCCACCTATCTGCTCAAGTTTGCCGTCCACAAGGAGCGGCCCGACCACAGCAACAACCTCTCGTTCCCCTCGGGACACACCTCGGTTACCTTTGCCAATGCGGCCTTCGTGCAGCGTCGCTACGGTTGGGCGTGGGGTGCTCCGGCCTATGCCGTGGCCGCCTATGTGGGTTGGGCCCGTACCTATGCCCGCCGGCACGACTGGTGGGATGTGGCCGCCGGAGCCCTTATCGGTGCCGGCAGTGCCTATATCTATACCCGTCCCTTTGCGCGCGACAAGCAGCTGGTCATCTCGCCCGTCTCCGACGGTACCTCTTTCGGGGTCTACGCCTCGCTCACTTTCTAATCTCTTTTGCCCTCTCGTCTGTTTTCTTTCCCGACGGGTACCGACACCTGCCGGGCTTCCCGATGTGGCCGTACGGGCCCAAAAAAGCCCGCCGCAAAGGCTCGGGAGCTTTGCGGCGGGTGATATGGAACGGGTGGCCTTGATGGATTAGCCACCGAAGTTGTCGTACATGAGGTTCTCTTCGGGTACACCCAAATCCCACAGCATCTTTTCGACGGCCTTCGACATGGGGCCGGGGCCGCACATGTAGTATTCGATGTCTTCGGGAGCCTCGTGGTCCTTCAGATAAGTGTTGTAGATGACCTGATGAACGAATCCCGGGGTGTACTTCACGCCGGCGGCATCGGCGGCCGGGTCGGGCCGGTCGAGGGCCAGGTGGAACGAGAAGTTGGGGAACTCCTTCTCCAGCTCGAGGAAGTCGTTCAGGTAGAAGACCTCGTTGAGGGCACGGGCACCGTAGAAGTAAGACATCTTGCGGTCGGTCGTGTGGAGGGTCTTGGTCATGTGCATGATTTGCGAACGCAGGGGAGCCATACCGGCACCACCGCCGATCCACATCATCTCGCGCTTCGAGTTGAAGATGGGATGGAAGTCGCCGTAAGGGCCGCTCATGATTACCTTGTCGCCCGGTTTCAGGGTGTAGATATACGACGAGGCGATACCCGGCATCACATCCTGGAAGCCCACTTGAGGTTTCGGTTTGAAGGGCGGCGTGGCGATACGAACCGTCAGCATGATGCGGTCGCCCTCGGCCGGATAGTTGGCCATGGAGTAGGCCCGGATGGTGGGCTCGGTGTTTTTACACTTGAGGCCGAAGAGTCCGAATTTCTCCCACGAGGGCAGATATTCGTCGCCGATGAGGCTCTTGTCTATATCCTTGTCGTAGTCCATCTCGAAGGTAGGAATCTTGATCTGGGCATACGAACCGGGGATAAAGTTCATGTGTTCGCCGGGAGGCAGAGCCACGATAAACTCTTTGATGAAGGTGGCCACGTTTTTGTTCGAGATAACCTCGCACTCCCACTCTTTCACACCCAGAACCGATTCGGGAACGACGATTTTCATGTCGTTCTTCACCTTCACCTGGCAGCCCAGCCGCCAGTGGTTCATCTGTTGCTTGCGCGAGAAGTGCACCTGCTCGGTGGGCAGAATTTCGCCGCCGCCCTCGAGTACCTGACAGCGGCACTGTCCGCACGATCCGCCTCCGCCGCAGGCCGAGGGGAGGAATATTTTCTCGTTGGCCAGGGTGCTCAGCAGGCTGCCGCCCGTGTCGACCTCGACCTTCTTGTCGTCGTTGATGGTGATGACCGCCTTGCCCGACGGTACCAGGTATTTCTTGGCGATGAGCAGAATCACTACCAGCAGGAGCGATACGCCCAAGAATAAAACAATGCTCGATATGATTGTCGTTGACATGGAACTTATTGCTAATAACATCGTGACTCTCCTTTCAAAGTTTGATTCCTAAAAAGCTCATGAAGGCGATACCCATCAGGCCGGTGATGATGAAGGTGATGCCTATGCCCCGCAGCGGTGCCGGTATGTTGGAGTAGCTGAGCTTCTCGCGAATGGCGGCCAGGCAGACGATGGCCAGCATCCAGCCTATACCCGAACCGATGCCGTAGACGGTAGCGCTCGTTACCGAGGGGAAGTTGCGCTGCTGCATGAAGAGCGAACCACCCAGGATGGCACAGTTCACGGCGATAAGCGGCAGGAAGATACCCAGCGAGGCGTAGAGCGAGGGCGAGTATTTCTCGACGAACATCTCGACGAGCTGCACCATCGAGGCGATGATGGCGATAAACATAATCAGACTCAAGAAACTCAGGTCGAGTTGCGCATATTCGGGACCCAGCCATTTGAGGGCGCCGGCTTTCAGCACGTAGGTTTCGAGCAGATAGTTGACCGGCAGGGTGATGGCCAGCACGAAGGTGACGGCGATACCCAGACCGAATGCCGTTTTCACGTTCTTCGATACGGCCAGGTAGGAGCACATACCGAGGAAGTAGGCAAATATCATGTTGTCTATGAAGATAGACTTGACGAACAGATTTAGATTTTCCATATATCAAGTAGCTTATCGCGGTTTCTTATTGTTGCAAATCTTTATTGCGGGAGCGGTGTACCCAAATGATGCAGGCCACGGTGATGAGCGCCATGGGCGGGAGTATCATCAGACCGTTGTTCTGGTAGCCCCAGTCGTAGAGTTGTTGGGGGATAACCTGGTACCCGAAGAGGGTGCCCGAGCCCAGCAGCTCTCTGAAGAAGGCGACGATGACCAGGATGATGCCGTAGCCTACGCCGTTGCCCACACCGTCGAGGAACGACTCCCAAGGCTTATGGCTCAGCGCGAAGGCCTCGAGGCGTCCCATAAGGATACAGTTGGTAATGATGAGCCCCACGAAGACCGAGAGCTGTTTGCTCACCTGGTACATATAGGCTTTGAGCACCTGATCTACGATGATAACCAGTGCCGCAACCACTACTAGCTGTACAATGATGCGGATGCTGTTGGGGATGGTATTGCGCAGCAGCGAGATGATGACGTTGGCGAAAGCGACGACGGCAGTCACCGATACGGCCATGACGAGTGCCGGTTCGAGTTTTGCCGTTACGGCCAGGGCCGAACAGATACCCAATATCTGCACGATCACCGGGTTGTTCTTGGAGAGCGGCCCTAAAAGTATCTCTTTATTCTTTTTTGACAACATGGCTTATATATTCTTTGAATTGAGCGATTCTAAAAATTGGGCATAGGGTTCCACGCAACTTTGCAGCATGCTCTGTACCCCTTTGCTCGTGATGGTTCCACCCGATACGGCATCGACGTAGTCGGCCCCGTTTTGCGGTTTCCGTCCGGCCTTCTCCACGGCGATGGGCATGAAGGCACCGTCGATGAAGAAGTGTTTGCCCTGGAACTGTTTCTGGAACTGCGGTTTCTCGATTTCGGCTCCCAGACCCGGAGTTTCGCTCTGGTGAGCGAAGTAGGCACCGTAGACCGTATTGCCGTCGTTCTTGATCGAAATGTATCCCCAGATGGGGCCCCACAGACCGGCACCCGACAGGGGGATGATGTATTTGGGCGAGCCCGAGTCGTCGGTGCAGATAAAGATGGGCAGCGTGCGCTGGCTTTCGGGCAGCTTCAGCTGGTCGGCGATATTCATCGAGAACGATTCGCCCTTGACCAGTTGGCCGTTGGCATCGACTACAAACGAGTCGTCGATGTATTTGCCGTACAGCTCCTGAGCATTCTCGGGAGTCGACACGATATTGACCGAGTTGAGTATCTGGCTCATCTTGTCGATAGCGATATTCTTCTGCTGGGCCGGTTTGAGGCCAATGGCGGCGAAGGCCAGAATGAAGGCTACGACGATGACCATAACCGCGGTATAGATGAGCGTATATGTATTACCTTGTTTGTTCATAGCTGTAATTCTATTTTGTCAAGTTTTTGGCTCGTTTGAGACGGTGGCGGATATTGGCCTCGACCACGAAGTAGTCGATGAGCGGGGCGAATGCGTTCATAAGCAGCACGGCCAGCATGGCGCCTTCGGGGTATCCGCTGTTGAATACCCGGATGAGGATGGCCAGCACACCCACCAGGAAACCGAAGATGTATTTACCCGTATTGGTACGTGCGCCCGTTACCGGGTCGGTAGCCATGAATACGGCGGCAAAGGCAAAACCGCCCAGGCAAATCTGCTCGAGGGGCGAGAGTTGTGCAGCCGGATAGATGTCGGGGTTGGCGAACCAGTTGCAGATGAGGCTCATCACGATACCGCCGGCGAATACCGAAAGCATCACGCGCCAGCTGGCAATGCCCGTAGCCAGTAGAATGACGGCACCGATGAGGATGGCCAGCGTCGAAGTCTCGCCGATGGAGCCGGGAATGAACCCGAGGAACATGTCGTGCAGCGAGAGCGTGTTACCCAGAATGTCGGTCAGCTGCAGGGCACCGCCGCCCGTGTGGGTAGCAGCCTGCCCCAGCGGGGTAGCTCCCGAGAAGCCCTCGACAACCTGTCCGGCACCCAGGCCGAAGGTATCGCCCGTGCGTACGAACACCTCGTCGCCCGACATCTTGGAGGGGTAGGCAAAGAAGAGGAACGCACGCGTTACCAGCGCGATGTTGAAGATATTCATACCCGTACCGCCGAATACCTCTTTGGCAAAGATGACGGCAAAGGCCGTAGCCACGGCAATCATCCACAGCGGGGTGTCTACCGGCACAATCATGGGGATGAGCATACCCGATACCAGGAAGCCCTCCTGGATTTCGTGGTGACGCAGTTGTGCGGCGGTAAACTCGATGCCCAGACCCACCACATACGATACCACGATTTTGGGCAGCACGGCCAGGAATCCGAAGAGGAAGAGCGACCAGAACGACGTCTGTGCCAGCTCGCCTATGGCCAGGTAGTGCTGATAGCCCACATTGTACATACCGAAGAGCAGGGCCGGCAGCAGGGCGACGATAACGACCGTCATCGTCCGTTTCGAGTCTATGCTGTCGTGAATGTGTACTCCCGAACGCGAGGTGGTGTTGGGAACAAACAGGAATGATTCAAACCCTTCGAATACCGATTGGAACATAGACAATTTCCCGCCCGGTTCGAAGTGGGGTTTGATTTTGTCTATATAATTCTTTAAAGCTTTCAAAGTTGTTTTGTATTAAAATGGTTATTGTTTCTCTTAGTTCATCTCTTTCATCAGGTGGTCGAGGCCGTTACGCACGATTTTCTGCAACTCGAGTTTCGAGGTGTCGACAAATTCGCACAGGGCAAAATCCTCGGGAGCCACTTCGTAGATACCCAGATTCTCCATCTTGTCGATGTCGAACGCCAGGATGGCCTTGATGAGGTATTCGGGATAGATGTCCATGGGGAATACCCGGTCGTACTCGTCGGACATGATGATGGCCCGCTCGCCGCCTCGTATACGGGCGTCGATGTCGTAGCGACGTTTCTTGCCCAGCAGCCACGAGAGGTACGAGTGGCTCATGCTGTATTTGTGGGGATTGAGCGATGCCCAGCCCATGAACTCGTTGCAGTTGTTGCCTTCGGGGATTACGGTCACCTGGGCCTGTCGGGCACCCAGATAGCCGTCGGCTCCGGCGTTGAACCCGGTGAGTACGTTGCCGCTGATGTAGCGGCGCTCATAGTGGGCCGGCTTGACCATGCCCTGGGTAATCGAGGCAATAGACGCTCCGGCACAGGTGCGCACGTAGTGGGGCTTGTTCACCTCTGCACCGGTGACGGCCACCAGCCGCGAGAAGTCGACATGACCCGTCTCGAGCAGTCGTCCGATGAACAGCAGGTCGAGGGCGTTGATGGTCCACACGATTTCACCCTTGTTGATGGGGGAGATGTGGTTGATCTGCACCCCTACGTTGCCGGCGGGGTGGGGACCGTCGAATACGACCGTTTCGCCGTTCTTGACCTCGATGGGCGACCGTTTGGAAACACCCACATAGACCTTGCCCGGGGTGAGCCGTGCCAGCGCCTTCAACCCCGTTTCGAGGTGGTGCATCTCGTCTTTCAGCACAAAGGCATAGTCGGGGGCCAGCGGGGCCGAGTCGAATGCCGTCACGAAGATGTCGCGCGGCGTCGTGTTGGGGTTGGCGATAATGTCGTAGGGACGTTGCTTGATAAATGCAAACGTGCCCGACTTCAGCAGCAGCGCCTTCAGGTCGCTTGCCTGCATCGTGTCGGGCGATACTTTACCGAACTCGACGGCTTGTTGTGTGGCGTCGGGCTTGATGGTGATCTTCATCACCTTGCGCCGTTCGCCGCGCTCTACGGCAACTACCTCGCCGCTTACGGGCGAAGTGACCACTACATCGGTGAGCGTCTTGTCGTGCATGACTGGCGAACCGGCCAGAACCTTGTCGCCCGGTTTGACGTCGACCTTGGGAGTCAATCCCGTAAAATCGTCGGGGATAATGGCGTATAGCTGACTGTTTGTCGAGTTGGATATTTCAAGGGCTGGAGCACCTTCCAACTGAATGTCGAGCCCTTTTTTGATTTTGACTACATGATTCATCATGGATGTAGAAAATGAAATTTTTGGCAAAATTACAATTCTTTTCGGTTTCTGATAGAAACTTATCTCTATTTTTTTAAAGCGGTGTCGTCTGCTGTCCCTTTCCAGGGTGCATGTGGGGGTAGGCCGGTTGTTGCGGAAGGTCGGGTAATTTCCCTTTAAAATAAGGTGTTCGACCGGCTTCGCCCGATCGAGTGGCAAGTCCGAGATTCAGGAATATCGGCAGTCGGTTCGCCCTTTCGAATACACCCGTAAACGAGGTGGAGAAGATGCAAAAAAAAACTCATTGTAAAGCGGTTGTGATTCCCTGTCTACATCGGAAATAGAGAACAAAGTGTCACAGAAAAAAAAAGAGAATTATTTTTTTCTCTCGAAATATTGTGCTACATTTGACGCACAAATGCAAAAAAGGTAACAATTGGACTCGAAAAGAAGGGATGAGCCCTCGGAAAGAGCCCTTTGCATATAATAAATGTAGGAGTGTATACGTTTTATGAAATAGGCAGTGTGCGAGCGAGGATAATTTCGCGGGATACAGTGCCGAACGGGTGAAATAAAGGATTGAACTGAACTAAATAACTAATACAAACACTTAGATTTTATTTAATTATGGAAGCTAAAAAAGCTAAAAAGAACAAGGTGCGCGGTATAAAAAACGCATTCATTGTAATCATCATCTGTTTTATCATCGCATTGGTGGTATTTACTCAAGTACTTGGTGCTCCTACAAACTTTGAAGGTGGCGATCCCGAGGGTGGACATCCTCTGAATCTGCTGGGTACAATCTATAAAGGTGGTTTCATCGTACCTATTCTGCAAACTTTGCTGTTGACGGTAATCGTTCTCTCGGTTGAGCGTTTCATCGCCATGTTGAGCGTTAAAGGTAAAGGTAGTGTCGACAAATTCGTTGCCGCTGTAAAAGCTGCTTTGGAAAAAGGCGACATCGCCGGTGCTCAAGCTCTCTGCGAAAAACAACGTGGTACGGTTGCCAGCGTAGTTGCTTCGGCTCTTATCCGCTACGGCGAAGTTGAACACGACGACACGCTGTCGAAAGAACAAAAAATCGAGGCTATCCAAAAACAACTCGAAGAGGCTGCTGCTCTCGAAATGCCTGCCATGCAACAGAACTTGCCTATCGTTGCTACCATGACGACGCTGGGTACGCTGGTCGGACTTCTCGGTACTGTGTTGGGTATGATCAAATCGTTCCAGGCTCTGGCCACTGCCGGTGCTCCTGACTCGGTTGCCCTGTCGACCGGTATTTCCGAGGCCCTTGTAAACACGGCATTCGGTATCGCAACTGGTGCACTCGCTGTAATTTCGTATAACTATTTCTCTAACAGAATCGACAACATCACCTACGCTATCGACGAGGTAGGTTTCTGCATTGTTAACACATTCGCTGCTACTCACAAGTAATCGGCATAAAATCGAAAGGACCATTATATGGCTAAAGTAAAAGTAAAAAAGAAGAGTACGCTCATCGATATGACCGCGATGAGTGACGTTACCGTGCTTCTGCTTACTTTCTTCATGCTGACATCGACCTTCGTTCAGAAAGAGCCTGTGCAAGTGAGTACCCCCTCTTCGGTATCCGAAATCAAAATCCCTGAAATCAATGTGCTTCAGGTGTTGATCGAGCCGTCCGGGAAAATCTTTATCAGTCTCGACAAACAAGAGGATAGGGTGAATGTATTGAACGCAATGAGTAGTATGTACGGAGTCTCGTTTACTCCCGAGCAAATAAATAAGTTCAGATTGGCAAACTCGTTTGGTGTACCTATCAAACAGATGCCGGGTTTCCTTGATCTGAAATCCGATATTCAGGATCAGACCCTCAAAAACTACGGTATCCCCTGCGACAGTACCAACAACGAGTTTAAGGAATGGGTACGTGCTGCCCGCAAGAACAATCCCGATTTGAAGATTGCCATCAAGGCCGACCAGTCGACCCCCTATGACAAAATCAAAAACGTGATGAGTTCGTTGCAGGACATCAAGGAAAACCGTTACAATCTGCTTACTTCATTGAAGAGTTTACCCGCAGAAGAAGAAAATAACTAAAGTCATGAAAGGAATTGAATTATGGCAGAAGTAGAAGTAAAAGACTCGGGTAAAGGCGGGAAGAAAGGACAACAGAAGAAAATGAAAATCCATGTGGACTTTACTCCCATGGTTGATATGAACATGCTTTTGATCACCTTCTTCATGTTCTGTACGACGTTGAGCAAACCCCAGACAATGGAGATCAGTATGCCTACCAACGACAAGGTAACAGAAGAAGAGCAAAATAAGGTGAGGGAATCGGAGGCCATAACCATCCTGCTGGGCGACAACGACCGGGTATTCTACTACCTGGGACAACCCAAGTACGAAGATTATACCTCGCTGGTTGAATCGTCTTATGGAGCAGATGGTCTGAGAGCTCTCCTCCTTGAACGCAACAAAACCGTTGTGAACAAGGTGAAAGAATTGAAGGAACGTAAAAAGAGAAAAGAGATCGACGAGGTAGTTTTCGATTCGCTGGTTACCGAAGCCAAGAAAACCAAAGGTTCGCCTGTGGTGATGATCAAGGCCAAACTGGCTGATGAGAATGGTAAAAACGGTGCTTCGTACCGCAACCTGATCGATGCCCTCGACGAGATGATTATCTGCGATATTGGCCGTTATGCCATCGTCGATATCACCGAAGGCGACCTGTTCCTGATAGAGAATTACGAGAAGAAAGGTGCTCTTTCCGATCAGATAGACACCGCATTGAAGAACTAATAGTACACATTAAAGAAGAAGAAAAATGTCAAAGAATGTAGATTTAACTTCGAAAGAATGGTGCGACTTAGTTTTTGTCGGGAAAAACAAAGCATTCGGCGCATACCTGTTGCGGGTAAATTCGCCTAAGCGTTACACATGGGCCACCGTAGGTGTTATCTGTGTTGTAGCTTTTGCCTTTGCGCTCCCGTATATTGTGGATTCTTTCAAGATTGGTGAAGCTGAAGAAGAGATTTCTACCGTAGTAGAAATGTCGCAACTGCCCGAGGCCGAGGTAGAGAAACAAGAGGTTCAACCCTTGGTAGAAACGCCTCCCCCCCCTCCCTTGAAGAGTTCTATCAAATTTACCGCACCTGTAATCAAGAAAGACGAAGAGGTTTCTGACGAAGAAGAGTTGAAGTCGCAAGACGAGTTGACTCAGTCGAAAGTAAACATCTCTATCGCCGACGTAAAAGGTAATGACGAAGAACACGGTCAGGATATTGCCGACTTCCGCGAAGTGATTGCCGAACCTGTCGTAGAGGAAGAGAAACCCTACGAAGCTGTAGAGCAGATGCCTACCTTCCCCGGTGGCGAAGCCGAGCTGATGAAGTTTATCCGTGATAACCTCAAATACCCGGTTATCGCTCAGGAAAACGGTATTCAGGGTCGTGTAATTCTGCGATTCGTCGTATCGAAGACCGGTACCATCGACAACGTGACTGTATTGCGTAGTTTGGACCCCACTTGCGACAAGGAGGCTATCCGCGTTGTGAAGAGCATGCCCAAGTGGATTCCCGGTAAGCAAAACGGTAACAACGTGCCGGTATACTTCACATTGCCCGTTGTATTTAAACTTTTGTAATCTCTCGATTGTTTTAACCAAGAGATTCGTGAATATCATACTCGCAGCCTATTATCCCATGATTTTAGGTTGCGGGTATTTTATAAAAAATCAATATCTATGGAACAGAAATACGGCCGCTATGACGAAGAAGAGAACGCCGAGGCAAAACGGCGTCCGCTGGGTATGAATGTCGTTTTGGGCATGATTATGATAGCCATCTATCTGGGTATGGCTTATTTGTTGCTTTTCACCACCTTCTTTTCCAACTTGTATGACATTGTGCGCTATATTATGGGGGTCGTGTTTGCTGTATATGGAGTTTTCAGGGGATACCGATTGTTCGTAGGAATGAAATAAAAAAATGGGATTATGAATAAGTTGCTGTCATTTTCGTTTGTCGTGCTTCTTGCAGCCCTCGTTTCGTCGTGCTCGTCGTGCCAAAACAGTGAAGACGAGAAGGGCGAGCGCAAAGTGAAGGAGACCATCACCTCGGGGGTAATCGACATTAGTTGTGACGAAAGTTTCGAGCCCATCATGGAGCAAGAGATTACCGTATTTGAGGCCGCTTATCCCAAGGCTTCAATTATTCCCTATTATGTGAGCGAAGCCGAGGCGTTGAACATGTTGCTGCAAGACAGTGTGCGGTTGGCTGTAGCCACCCGCAAGCTCACTCCGCAGGAAGAGGCGTCGTTCAAGTCGCGTCAGTTGCGGGTCCGTACCGTACAGATTGCTCTCGACGGCATCGCTTTTATTGTGAACAAGAACAACAAGCACGACGTCATCTCGGTCGATGAGTTGCGCAAGATTGTGACCGGCGAGGCTACGGCCTGGAATCAGATCTATCCCGGTTCGTCGCTGGGCAAAATCAATTTCGTGTTCGACAATCAGGGCTCCAGTTCCATGCGCTATGCCATAGACTCCTTGTGTCAGGGCAAACCTCTGTATCAAGGGCTGTATGCCCAGAAATCCAATCAGGCTGTTATCGACTATGTGGCACAAACCCCCAATGCGATAGGTGTGATAGGTGCCAGTTGGATAGGCAATGAGGCCGACTCGACCAACACCTCGTTTACCGATGTGGTCAAAGTGATGGCCGTTCGCAAGGCTCCGGGATACGATCCCTACAAACCTTATCAATACTACATAGCTACGGGCGACTATCCGCTCACCCGTCCGATTTACATGATTACGACAGATCCGCGCAACGGACTGCCCACCGGTTTTACCAAGTTTGTCTCTTCGCAACGTGGCCAGTTAATAATTTTTAAGACAGGTATTGTACCTTGGCAAGCCAATATCGCGTTAAAAAGAGATGTAAGCATTACCGAAAATTTTTAACTAAGCAGAAAATTATCAACTTAAATATATATCAATGAAATCAAGTCTTAAATTCTTATTTTCACTGTTCCTTGCTGCCGGCTCGTTGACCGCTTTTGCTGCCAGCTATACCGATGGAATAGAGTATTTCAAAGCGGGTCAGCCCGATCGGGCAAAAATCCTGTTGGAGCGTACGCTCGACGATGCAGGAACCAATAAGGCAGAATCGTATTATTACCTGGGCGAAATCGCTTTCGGTAACAAAGACTACACCACGGCTGCCGAATATTACAAGAAAGGTCTCACCGAAGATCCCCTCTATGCCTACAATATCGTAGGCCAAGGTAAACTCGCTTTGACCGGTTCGGACAAGGAAGCTGCCGAAAAAGAGGCCGAGAAATATTTCAAGGAGGCTCTCAAAGGTAAGAACAAGAAAGATGCCGGTATCAATCTGGCAATTGCCAAAGCCTACTACGAAACCGGTACCCCCGGCTACGAAGAGTATATGAAGAAATCGTACAAGGCCGATAAGAAATACCCCGACTATTTCATGTTCGAGGGCGATGTGCTGGTAGACCAACAGAAGTATGGCGACGCTTGCGGACGCTATGAAAACGCCATCTATTTCGACCCCAACTGTATCGAGGCTTATGTAAAGTATTCGCACATCTACTTCGACATCAACCCCACGCTGGCTATCCAGAAACTCGAGGAGTTGCAGGAGATCGCTCCCAACTCGGCTATTGCACAGCGCGAAATGGCCGAAGCCTATTACAAAAACTCGCAATACACCAAGGCCGCTGCCGCTTATGAGAAGTATATGCAGAATCCCAACCACTTCCAGACCGACCGTCCCCGTCTGGCTACGCTGCTCTTCTACGGCAAGCGCTATGACGAGTCGCTGGAGCTGGCCAAAGAGATTTTGGCTCACGACCCCGAGAACTTCGTAATCCGCCGTATCGTCATGTACGACAACTACGAGTTGGGCAACATGGAGGCTGCCGAGCAGGCTGCCATCGAGTTCCTGGGCATGAACCCCGGCGACAACGTATTCACCGCTCGTGATTACCTGACCTATGGCGACATCCTCTCGAAAGAGAAAAAATATGCCGAGGCTATCGTACAATACGAGAAAGCCTACGAACTGGACAACACCCGTACCGACATTCTCAAAGTGTTGAGCGATACCTACGAGCGCAACAAAGACTATGTAAATGCCATCAGCGTATACGAGCAATACATGGCTGCCGACACCGTAAACAACCAACGCGTGATGGACTACTATCTGCTGGGTCAGATCTGTTACAGCGCCGGACAGGCTGCCATGGACAGCATCCCCTTGCGCGACATGTATCTGATTAAAGCCGACTCAATGTTCCAGGTGGTTGTAGAGCGTTCTCCGACGGACTACCGCGGTTATCTGTGGCGTGCCCGTGCCGCCGCCGTGCGTGACCCCGAACTGAAAGAGGGCTTGGCCAAACCGCTCTATGAAGAGACGCTGGGTATCCTCGACCAGGATGCTACCAACAAAGAGAAGGCCGCTACGAAACGTGTTTACATCGAGGCTTACAAATACCTGGGTTACTACAACTATCTGCAGACAACCAATCCCGCCAAGAAGAACGAGGCCATCGCTGCTACCAAAGACTATTGGAACAAGATGCTCGAACTGGATCCGCAGAATACCGAGATTATCGAGGCCCTCAAGACACTCGATACCTTGTAATCGAATCGACTCGCTCGATATATGCCCGAGCGGCAGCCATAAGGCTGTCGCTCGGCTTTTTTATGGGACTGTCCCAAATCCCGGATAATTCGGCTCCAAATGCAGATAAAAATAAAAAAGAACAAACCCTTGGCCTTTTGTTGAAAATAAAATTTGTATATTTGTGCGACAAAAATTTTCGAGGGATAATTTGCAGTAAAACGAAGGATTTCTGGACGGACAACGCTGCTCGGGAATATCTGAAATTGCGGCATTAACCCCTTGAATAGAAATAAAATAGAATTTATATGCAAGTCTCGGAATGGAATAAGGCGATATGGAACTGCACGAAGGGTTGTATGGCAGGGCCGTGTCGTATCTCTTTTTCGGGATTCGTGTATAACAATTATCAACCGGGCCTTGTATTGCATTCGTGACAATACGGGGCTTTGTTATTTGGAAAGGAAAATAAAAAATAAATACAAACTAAATTAACGTATGAATTCTGCACTATTTGTAGTTGTATTGATTACCGGATTGGCGCTGGTAGGAGCGGCTCTGTTGATAGCCGGCCTCATTTCGCCACGCTCGTTCAATCCGCAAAAGGGAGAGCCCTATGAGTGTGGTATCCCCTCGCGAGGAGAATCGTGGATGCAGTTCAAGGTAGGCTATTATCTGTTTGCCATTCTGTATCTGATGTTCGACGTCGAAACGGTATTCTTGTTCCCCTGGGCGGTTATATTGAAAGATTTAGGTGTAGCCGGATTATTTAATATTTTATTTTTCATGGTAGTACTTATCCTGGGATTGGTATATGCCTGGAAGAAAGGAGCACTCGAATGGAAGTGAAAATCAAATCGATGAAGTATGAAGACTTCAAAGACAATGAATATATTGAACAGCTTATCAATGAACTCAAAGCGTCCAATACCAATGTGGTGGTGGGATGCCTTGACGAGGTTATCAACTGGGGCCGCTCCAACTCGCTGTGGCCTCTTACCTTTGCGACAAGTTGCTGCGGTATCGAGTTTATGTCGCTCGGCGCAGCGCGGTACGACATGGCCCGTTTCGGGTTTGAAGTAGCTCGTGCCAGTCCGCGTCAGGCCGACTTTGTGATGGTAGCCGGTACCATCGTACACCGCATGGCGCCTGTATTGCGCCGGTTGTACGACCAGCTGGCCGAGCCCAAATATGTGGTAGCCGTGGGTGGTTGTGCCGTATCGGGCGGGCCGTTCAGAAAATCGTATCACGTATTGAAAGGAGTTGACGAAATTCTTCCGGTCGATGTCTATATCCCGGGGTGTCCTCCGAGACCCGAAGCCATGTTCTACGGCTTGATGCAGTTGCAACGTAAGGTGAAAGTGGAGAAATTCTTCGGTGGCGTAAATCGTCAGGAAAAACGAGAGAAAGTATTAGGAAAATAATATAAGTTACCTATATGGCAAACATACAGCAAGAAATAAGCAGTTTTCTGCCGGAGGCTACCTTTGTAGAAGGAACCATTCTGGAAGTGTCGGTTCCCGATGCCAAGTGGCACGATTTGGCACTCTATTTGCACGACAAACTGCACTTCGACTATTTGGTTTCTATCGTAGGCATGGACTGGGGCGAGACCTTGGGTTGTGTCTATTATTTCACATGCACGGCCGACAATTCTCAAGTTTCGGTGAAAGTCGAAACGGCCGACCGCGAAAACCCGTTGCTCCATTCGGTTACCGACCTTTGGAAATCGGCCTATCTGTACGAGCGTGAGGTCTACGACTTCTTCGGCATCCGCTTCATCAACCACCCCGACATGCGCCGGTTGTTCCTGCGCAACGACTGGGTGGGATACCCCCTGCGCAAAGACTACGATGCCAGCCCCGAGGTTAACCCCATTCGGCTTGAGCACGAGGCTGTCGACGATGTAACGCACGCTATTGTCGAGACTCCCGACGGTAAACTCGAGGAGCGCACCAATACGATATTCGCACCCGAAGAGTTCGTCGTGAACATCGGTCCCCAACACCCCGCTACGCACGGTGTATTGCGTCTGCGCACCTCGCTCGAGGGTGAGATTGTCAAGAAAATCGATGTCTATTGCGGTTATGTACACCGCGGAATCGAGAAGTTGTGCGAATCGCTCACCTATCCGCAGACACTCCACTTTGCCGACCGTCTCGACTATCTGTCGGCTCAGCAAAACCGTCACGCCGTGTGCCTCTGTATCGAGGATGCCCTTCAACTCGAAATCCCGGCCCGTGCACAATATGTGCGCACCATCATGGATGAGTTGATGCGTATCTCGTCGCACTTGCTCTTCTATGCAACCTTCTGCATGGACTTGGGTGCAACGACGGCTTTCTTCTACGGATTCCGCGATCGTGAGAAAATACTCGACATCTTTGAAGAGACTTGCGGTGCCCGCATGACCTTCAACTACTATACGATTGGCGGTCTTATGGCCGACATTCATCCCGACTTCCAACGCAAGGTGAAAGAGTTTTGCGCCTACTTGCCCGGCATGCTGAAAGACTATCACACCCTCTTTACGGGCAACGTGATTGCACAGCAACGTATGAAAGGCGTAGGTCTGCTCTCTCGCGAGGATGCCATCTCGTACGGCATTGCCGGCCCGTCGGGCCGTGCTTCGGGCTGGGCCTGCGACGTGCGCAAGAACCACCCCTATGCCATGTACGACAAGGTAGAGTTCAAAGAGATTGTCCGCACCGAGGGCGATGTATTTGCCCGCTACATGGTGCGTATGGATGAAATACTGGAGTCGATCCACATCATCGAACAACTCATCGACAATATCCCCGAGGGCGATTATGCACTGAAGATGAAACCTATTATCAAACTGCCCGAAGGCCGTTACTTCCGTCAGGTCGAGGCCAGTCGTGGCCCGATAGGTGTCTTTATCGAGAGTCATGGGGATAAGAATCCGTATCGGTTGAAAATCAACTCGGCCTGCTTGCCGCTGGTCGGCGGGCTCGACCCGATGTGTCGTGGTGGTAAAATTGCCGACCTCATTGCCATCGGCGGTTCGCTCGACTATGTAATCCCCGATATGGACAGATAATTAGTAATCAAAAATAAATTAAAGAATAAGTTATGTTCGACTTTTCGATAGTTACCCACTGGATAGATAATTTGTTGAGGAGTGTAATGCCCGGCTGGGGAGCTTTGCTGATTGAATTTGTACTGGTAGGCGTGGCGCTGCTGCTGTTGTATGCGGTGTTGGCCCTGTTCTACATCTATTTCGAGCGTAAGGTGTGCGCCTTCTTCCAATGCCGTCTGGGTCCCAATCGAGTAGGCCCCTACGGTATATTCCAGAGCGTGGCCGATATGTTCAAGATTCTGATCAAAGAGTTGATCTCGTTGAACCACATCGATAAGTTCCTGTTCAATCTGGCTCCTTATCTGGTTATTGTGGCCTCGATGTTGGCCTTCGGCTGCTTGCCTTTCGGTAAAGGGTTGCAGGTGATCGATTTCAACATCGGTATCTTCTTCCTGATAGCCGTATCGTCGATTGGCGTGCTGGGTATCCTGCTGGCCGGTTGGTCGAGCCACAACAAATACACCCTGATCGGTGCCATCCGAAGCGGTGCTCAAATGGTGAGCTATGAGCTCTCCATCGGGTTGTCGGTGTTGACGATGGTAGTCTTTGCCGGTACGATGTCGATTACCGGTATCGTCGAGGCACAGAACAACGGCTGGTTCATCTTCACGGGTCATATCCCCGCCATCGTGGCTTTCCTCATTTACCTGGTTGCCGGTACGGCCGAGACCAACCGTGGCCCGTTCGACTTGCCCGAGGCCGAGAGTGAGTTGACGGCAGGTTATCACACCGAGTATTCGGGTATCCACTTCGGTTTCTTCTATCTGGCCGAGTATTTGAACCTGTTCATTGTTTCGGGTGTAGCCTCGCTGCTCTTCCTGGGAGGTTGGATGCCGTTGCATATTCCCGGATGGGAGAGCTTCAACCACGTTATGGACTATATCCCGTCGGTGGTTTGGTTCTTTGGTAAAGCCATTGTGATTTCGTTTATAATCATTTGGTTCAAGTGGACTTTCCCTCGTTTGAGAATCGACCAGCTGTTGCGTCTCGAGTGGAAATACTTGTTACCGCTGAACTTGATAAATCTCTTTGTAATGGTGCTCATCGTGATTTACGGGCTGCACTTTTAATGGATAAAATATAATACTGATAATAGAGGTAAAGCTATGGCAGATAAATTTGGATATATCACGCAGGTCATCGGGCCGGTTGTCGATGTCACCTTCGAAGGCGAAGGTAACGACGTGCCGCCTATTTATGCTGCACTGAAAATCGAGCGTGAAAACGGCTCCGACCTGATTGTCGAAGTGGAGCAACATATCGGTGAAAATACGGTACGCTGCGTCGCAATGGATTCTACCGACGGTCTTGTACGCGGTATGAAAGCAATCGACTTGCAACGGCCCTTGTCAATGCCTACGGGATCACAGTTAAAAGGGCGTTTGATGAATGTGTTGGGCGAGACGATCGACCATCTTCCTGCTCTGGATTATACCGAATTGAAATCGATACACCAGGAGGCTCCGGCTTTTGACGACCTCTCTATCAGTACCGAGATACTTTATACGGGAATCAAGGTAATCGATTTGCTCGAACCCTATTCGAAGGGTGGTAAAATCGGTTTGTTCGGTGGTGCCGGTGTAGGTAAGACCGTGCTGATTAAGGAACTTATCAACAACATTGCCAAGGGACACAACGGATTCTCGGTATTCACCGGTGTAGGTGAGCGTACTCGTGAAGGTAATGACCTCTTGCGCGAGATGATCGAATCGGGTATCATGTCGTATGGCAAGAAGTTCGAGGAGGGTATGGCTCGTGGCGAATGGAATCTGCAGGATGTCGATATGGGTCAGGTGAACCAGTCGCAGGCCACCTTGGTGTTCGGCCAGATGAACGAACCGCCGGGAGCCCGTTTGCGTGTGGCTCTGGCCGGTTTGACGGTTGCCGAGCAATTCCGCGACTCCGATGGCGGTGGTAAAGAGATTCTGCTCTTTATCGACAACATCTTCCGTTTCACTCAGGCCGGATCCGAGGTGTCGGCGCTTTTGGGCCGTATGCCTTCGGCCGTAGGTTATCAGCCGACGCTGGCCTCCGAGATGGGTAAATTGCAAGAGCGTATCACCTCGACCAAGCAGGGATCTATCACTTCGGTTCAGGCCATTTATGTGCCGGCCGACGACTTGACCGACCCCGCACCGGCCACGACCTTCAACTTCCTGGATGCAACTACGGTGTTGAGCCGTAAAATATCGGAGCTGGGTATCTACCCGGCCGTAGACCCGCTGGAGTCGACCTCGCGTATTCTCGACCCCCATATCGTGGGCGAGGAGCACTATCAGGTGGCTCAGGCCGTGAAACAGTTGTTGCAGCACTACAACGAGTTGCAGGATATTATCGCTATCCTGGGTGTCGACGAGTTGTCTGACGAGGACAAGCTGGTGGTAAACCGGGCTCGTCGAGCACAACGGTTCCTCTCGCAACCCTTCCATGTAGCCGAACAGTTTACCGGCGTGCCCGGTGTGATGGTTCCGCTCGAGGAGACGATTCGCGGTTTCAAGATGATTCTCAGCGGCGAGATGGACGAGTATCCCGAGCAAGCCTTCTTGAACGTAGGTACGATCGACGAGGCTATTGCCAAGGGTAAGAAATTGTTGGAGCAGGCCCAAGCGGCTCACTAAAAAGAGGAATGAATTATGGTACTTGAAATTATATCTTCGGAACAAATCCTTTTCCAGGGAGAGGTCGAATCGGTCACCTTGCCGGGTGCCCAAGGTTCGTTTACCGTTCTTGAAAATCATGCATCGCTGATTTCGACGCTCGATGCCGGTACCATTGAATATGTGACGGCAGGCGAACGTCATTCGGTACCTGTCGGTGGCGGGTTTGTCGATGTGGATAACAACCGTGTGGCTGTGTGCATACGGTAATTGCTGGAGTAAAAAGAGATGAGAAAACAAATCGCATACATAGTAGCTTTTTTGTTGATGGCCTTTTCGTTCAACCTGTCGGCTCAAGAGACGAGCGGCACGGAAGAGGAGAAAGCCTTTAACCCGAAAGAGACGATTTTTAAGCACCTGCTCGATGAATATAGCTGGGAGTTGCCTTTCTCGCACGAGCACAAGATCTCGCTTCCGGTTATTGTGAGAGACTATAAGGGCGACTGGAACATCTTCTGGTCGAGCCGTCTCGAACACGGGCAGCAGTACGAGGGTTTCTATATTGCTCAAGACGGCCCCAACAAGGGCAAGGTCGAGAGTGTCGACGACCAGGGCAACCGTTACCGGCCGCTCGATTTGTCGATTACGAAAAACGTGTTGGCCCTGATTATCGCCGCTCTGTTGTGCCTCTGGTGTGTGCTCTCGGTAGCTCGCTGGTACAAGAAGAAGCACTACAAGGCACCTCGTAAGGGGGTAGGAGCCATCGAGTTCCTCATCGAGTTTATCTATACGGGAGTCATCAAGAGCACGCTGGGCGACAAGGCACCCCGTTTTGCCCCCTACCTGCTTACGATATTCTTCTTCATCTTGTTGATGAACCTGCTGGGGCTGATAGTCATCTTCCCCGGTGGAGCCAACCTGACAGGCAATATCGCCGTCACCATGGTGTTGGCCTTGTGTACCTTTATCGTGGTGAATGTGAAAGGAACCAAGGAGTACTGGAAAGAGACCTTCTGGCCCGATGTGCCTCTGTGGTTGAAGTTCCCGCTTCCCATCATGCCGCTCATCGAGGTGTTTGGTATCTTCACCAAACCGGCGGCCCTCATGGTCCGTCTCTTTGCCAACATGATGGGTGGTCACATGATTATCCTGTCGCTCATTTCGCTCATCTTTATCTTCGGCGCTTTTGGTGCCGTGGTCGTAGGCGGCATAACCGTCATATCGGTGCTCTTCTCGCTCTTCATGCTGATGATAGACACCCTGGTATCGTTTATCCAGGCCTATGTATTTACGATGCTTTCGACGCTGTTCATTTCGTTGGCACAGGTCGAGGGGCATCATGAAGGAAAAACAGAAAAAGTAGAAAAATAAAATAAGTGTATAATCTCTAAACAACAAACATTATGTTAGGAATGATTTTATTACAAGCAGCAGCCGGCGCAAGTCTGGCTAAATTGGGAGCATGTATTGGTGCTGGTATCGCAGCTATCGGAGCCGGTGTAGGTATCGGTAAGATCGGTTCGTCGGCAATGGATGCTATTGCCCGTCAGCCCGAAGCCAGTGGCGATATTCGAAGCAACATGATTGTGATTGCAGCCCTTGTCGAAGGTGTTGCCCTGTTTGCTGTAATCGTTTGCGTGCTGTCCTTGTTCATCTAATCATAAGATATGGAACTGTTCACGCCCGAAATAGGGTTGGTATTCTGGATGTTCGTTGTCTTCGTCATCCTGTTTGTCATACTCGCCAAGTTTGGCTGGCCGTACATCTTGCGCAGCCTCGACGAACGAGCCGAGTTCATTGACAAAGGGGTCGAGTATGCCCAAGAGGCAAAATCGCACCTGGACAACGCACAGGCCGAAGCCAAAGCTCTTTTGGTCGAAGCGCAGAAACAACAAATGGAGATTCTGCACGAAGCAGCCCAGATGAAGACTCAGATTATAGAAGAAGCTCGTCAGGCTGCCTCGGTAGAAGCTAAAAAAGTGATGGACGCTGCGGCCGTGTCGATCGAGCAGGCTCGCAAAGAGTCGGAACTCCAGTTCCGTCGCGAGGTGAGCCAGTTTGCCCTGCAAATTGCCGAGAAGATGGTGCGTAAGCAACTCTCCGATGACAAGACCCAGGTCGAAATGGTCGACAAACTGTTGAATGAAATTGAGAATCAAAACTAATAGAACATGAACGAGGGGTTAATACCGAATAGATATGCGAAGGCTCTTTATAAATATGCCCGGGAACATGGTGTAGCCGAGGCAATTTATGAAGAGATGAAACGCTTTGATGATGCCTTCAAGACACATCCAGAGTTTTCCAAGATATTGGGTAACCCGGCTCTATCTCCATCGGACAAGGTACGGGTGTTGTCATCGGCTTTCGGTGAAAAGCCCGACGACTACCTGCTCCGTTTTGTTCAGTTAGTTATCAAGAACCGTCGCGAAACGTTTGTAAGGTCTATCGGGTTGGCCTATCAGGATATCTACCGTCGGGCCAATCACATTGCCCGGGTGACGATAACCACGGCTACCGCTTTGCCTAAAGAGGTGCTGGGCCGTATCGGTGACCTTATGAAAAAGCAAACGGACAAGACGCTGGAATTTGTTTATGAAATAGATCCCACCCTTATCGGCGGATTTATTTTGCGCGTAGATTCGATGCAATTAGATGCTTCGGTCAATAGTGAATTAAAAAAATTGCGTTTGAAATTGCTAAACAGCAAGTGATATGATAAAACCCAGTGAAATATCGGATATATTGAAAAAACAACTCGACGAGGTCGATTCCAAAATCAATTTCGAAGAAGTAGGTACTGTTCTCGAAGTCGGTGATGGTGTGGCCCATGTGTACGGGCTCGACAATGTGCGCTCCAACGAACTGATCGAGTTTGAAAACGGCGTGCACGGCGTGGCCATGAACCTGGAGGAGAGTAATGTGGGTGTCATTTTGCTCGATAATGTCGATAAGGTTACCGAGAATATGACGGCTCGCCGTACCGGCGAAATTGCTTCTCTGCCCGTAGGCGAAGGTTTGCTTGGTCGAGTTATCAACACGTTGGGTGAACCTATCGACGGTGCAGGGCCTATCCAGGGCGATCTCATCCGATTGCCCCTCGAGCGCAAGGCTCCGGGTGTAATCTTCCGTCAGCCTGTGAACCAGCCTTTGCAGACCGGTATCAAGGCCATCGACTCGATGGTGCCCATAGGCCGCGGACAGCGTGAGTTGATTATCGGCGACCGCCAGATCGGTAAAACGGCTATCGCCATCGATACGATTATCAACCAACGAGAAAATTACAAAAACGGCGACCCCTTGTACTGTATCTATGTAGCTATCGGACAGAAAGCCTCGTCGGTAGCTGCCTTGGTCAATACGTTGCGGGAGCATGGCGCGCTCGACTATACGGTTGTGTTGGCGGCCAACGCCTCCGACTCGGCTGCGATGCGCTACTATGCACCGTTTGCCGGAGCCGCTATCGGCGAATACTTCAGAGACCGTGGCTGTCACGCTCTGGTCATCTACGACGACCTCTCGAAACAGGCTGTGGCCTATCGTGAAATTTCGCTGATTCTTCGCCGTCCGTCGGGTCGTGAAGCCTATCCGGGCGATATTTTCTATCTGCACTCCCGTCTGCTCGAGCGTGCAGCCAAGATTATCGACAACGACGAGGTTGCCGCTTCGATGAACGACCTGCCCGAGGTTTTGAAACCGATGGTAAAAGGTGGCGGTTCGCTCACGGCATTGCCTATCATCGAGACTCAAGCCGGCGACGTATCGGCCTATATTCCTACCAACGTAATTTCGATTACCGACGGTCAGATATTCCTGGAGACCGCCCTCTTCAACCAGGGTGTGCGCCCCGCTATCAACGTAGGTATATCGGTATCGCGTGTAGGTGGCGATGCTCAGGTGAAGGCCATGAAGAAGATTGCCGGTACCCTGAAGATCGACCAGGCCCAGTTCCGCGAGCTCGAGTCGTTCACCAAGTTTGGTGGCGATGTAGACCCCGTAACGGCCATGACCATCGACAAGGGTCGCAAGAACGAGCGAATCCTCATTCAGCCCCAATACTCGCCGATACCTGTCGAGGAGGAGATTGCCATCATCTATTGCGGTACGCAAGGCCTGTTGCACAATGTACCCCTCGAGAAGGTAGCCGAATTTGAGAAATTGTATTTGCAGATATTGAAATCAAAATATAGCCACGAGGTCCTGGACGAACTGCGTATAGGACATCTCGACGACAAGGTTGCCGCCCTGATGACCGAAGTCGCTACCGAGGTGGCTAACCGATTTAAGGCATAAACTATGGCATCAATGCGCGACTTGAAAGGAAGAATCGGCTCGGTCGCTTCTTCCGAAAAAATAACCGGTGCGATGAAGATGATTTCGTCGGCCAAGATGCACAAAGCCGATATGGCTTTGCGCCGTGTTCGGCCGTTCCGGGATCAGATTCAGCGTACTATCAATCATCTTATTTCTGCCGATGCAGAATACAGTTCTCCGCTCACCGAGGCACGTCCCGTGAAGCGGAGGGCCGTAGTCTTGCTCAGTTCGGACGAGGGATTGTGTGGCGCATTCAACATGAATCTGTTTAAACGCACACTCGAGCTGATAAACCGGGGGCGTGAAGAGGCCGGTAATTCCGTGATGTTTGTTGTTTATCCGGTAGGAAAGAAAGCCTCTCAATTTGCCCGTAAACTGGTGGGCAAGGGTGTGGAGATTGCCGTAGTCGATTACATGACGGCCAAGAGTTCGGGCGAAGAGATTGCCCGTTTCACGAGCGAACTTACCCGCGACTTCCTGGCAGGCAAAATCGACGAAATTGAGGTCGTATATACCCATTACAAGAGTGCCAGTAAACAACTGTTGGCTACGCGCAAGCTATTGCCTATCTCGGCCGGCGACTTGGTTACCGGCGAGAAGCTCGAGCGCAATAAGCCCTACTTGTTCGAGCCCGATGTGAATACCATCTATAATGAGGTACTGCCGCTTTATGTCTTGGCAAATATGCAGGAAGCTATCAGTTCGAACCGGGTTTCGGAACAGGCGGCACGGGTGATGGCCATGCAGTCGGCAAACGATAATGCAAAAGAATTGTTGGACGATTTGCAGCTGGAATACAACAAGTTGCGTCAGCAAAGCATTACTTCCGAGTTGTTGGATATTGCAGGAGGACAAGGCGCACAAGATTGATATATCGAGATTGGGAGCTTGGTGTGCCAGGCTCTTTTTGACGAACGAAATAAACCATAGTGTTAACTAATAAAATAAGAGTTCTATAAAGAAATTTATGGGAAGTTTAAAAAATTACATGACATCTTTCTGGAAAGGATTGCTGAGCCTTCTTCAAGGAATGGGGGTTACCGGTAAATACTTCTTGAGCCGGAAAGTTACCGAACAGTATCCCGAAAACCGGGCGACCTTGAAAATCCCCGAGCGTTTCAGAGGTACGTTGACCTTGATTTACGATGAAAACGGGCAGCACAAATGTGTGGCTTGCGGTATTTGTCAGATGAATTGCCCCAACGGGACGATTAAGATCGAGGCGTCGAAGATTACCACCGAAGATGGTAAGACCAAGCGAGTGTTAGATAAATATGTGTATGACCTGGGCAGTTGCACCTTCTGTCAGATGTGTGTGACTACATGTCCTCACCATGCCATCAAGTTCACCAACGAATTTGAACACGCCGTATTCCGGCGCGAGAAACTGGTGAAGATTCTCAATCATACCGATAACCCAACCGAAAAATAATAGATTAACATTATGGAACAAATAGCAAATCAAGTTATTTTTGGCTTGCTGGCATTGGTCATCGTGGTGTGCTCGATCTTGACAGTCACCACGCGACGCATTTTGCGGGCAGCCACGTACCTCCTGTTCGTTCTGTTTGCGACAGCCGGTATTTACTTTCAGCTTGACTTCACCTTCTTGGGAGCAGTACAGTTAGCCGTCTATGCCGGTGGTATTGTAGTGCTGTTTGTCTTCTCGATCTTGTTGACGAGTCATCCCGGCGACAAGGCGCAGTTGCTTACCCCGAAGAAACGCGTGGTCGGGCTCATAGCTTCGATATTCGGTGCAATCGTGTGCGGCTATACGCTGCTCACCTATCCGTTCTTCACCAAACCGCTCACCAGTGTCATCACCGGCGAGGTAGACATGAAGGTGATAGGACATGCTCTCATGGGAATGGACAAGTTCCAGTACCTGTTGCCCTTCGAAGCGCTCAGTGTGTTGTTATTGGCTTGTATCATCGGTGGCATTATGATTGCCCGTAAAAGATAAGAACTATGGAAATACCAATGATTGCCTATTTGGTGGTAAGTACCATCATGTTTTTTGCCGGGGTTTACGGGTTCGTTACGCGTAAGAATATGCTGGCGATGCTCATTTCGCTCGAATTGATGCTCAATGCGGCCGACATCAACTTTGTGGTGTTCAACCGTTACCTTTTTCCCGAGGCATTGGAGGGATTCTTTTTCACCCTCTTTGCAATAGGTATTGCCGCTGCCGAGACAGCGCTTGCCATTGCGATCATTATCAACATCTTCCGCCACATCCGGAATGTTGACGTGCATAACCTTGATAAAATGAAATATTGATCGATATGGAATATTCAGTGATAATACTTTTACTCCCGCTTTGCATGTTCCTCTTTCTGGGACTTGTGGGGCATAAGTTGAGCGAGCGTGTAGCCGGTATTCTGGGAACCCTCGGGCTGACCGTAACGGCCGTGCTGGCCTATGTGGTAGCGTTCAACTATTTTACTATGCCGCGCAATGCCGAAGGCGTTTTTGAAACCTTGCAGCCGGTCAATTTTGAGTGGTTGCGCTTTACCGAGCACCTGCATATCGATCTGGGTATCTTGCTCGATCCTATTTCGGTGATGATGCTGGTTGTGATTACGACAGTCTCGCTCATGGTTCATATCTACAGTATGGGCTACATGCACGGCGAGAAGGGCTTCCAGCGTTACTACGCTTTCCTGTCGCTCTTCAGCTTCTCGATGCTGGGTCTGGTGGTAGCTACCAACATTTTCCAGATGTATATCTTCTGGGAGCTGGTGGGTGTTTCGTCTTACCTGCTTATCGGATTCTACTATACGAAACCGGCTGCGGTATCGGCTTCGAAAAAGGCCTTTATCGTGACCCGTTTTGCCGACTTGGGCTTCCTGATCGGTATCCTTATCCTCTCGTTCTTTACCCAGACGTTCGACTTCCAGACGCTGATGTCGAATCCCACGTCGCTGGTAACCGAGACGGCCGGCATGACCTTCATGGGTTGCTCGGTAGCCGCCTGGGCCATGGCACTCATCTTCATGGGTGGTGCCGGTAAGTCGGCCATGTTCCCGTTGCACATTTGGTTGCCCGATGCCATGGAGGGTCCTACTCCCGTATCGGCCCTGATCCACGCCGCCACCATGGTGGTAGCCGGTGTTTATCTGGTAGCCCGGCTCTTCCCCATGTATTGCGCCGTGCCCGAGGTGCTCGACCTCATTACCTGGGTGGGTGCCATCACGGCTCTCTATGCGGCTGTCGTTGCCTGTGTACAAACCGACATCAAACGTGTACTTGCCTTCTCGACCATCTCGCAAATCGCCTTTATGATGGTGGCTCTGGGTGTGGCATTCGATAGTGACCTGCACGCCGGTCTCGGCTACATGGCCTCTATGTTCCACCTCTTCACGCACGCCATGTTCAAGGCTCTGCTCTTCCTCGGTGCCGGTTGTATTATCCACGCCGTTCACTCCAACGAGATGTCGGCCATGGGTAACTTGCACAAGTATATGCCGGTGACTCACATCACCTTCCTCATTGCCTGCTTGGCTATCGCCGGTATTCCTCCCTTCTCGGGCTTCTTCAGTAAGGACGAAATCCTCACGGCCGCTTTTGAAAAGAGCACCCTTTGGGGCGTTTGGATGACGGCTGTGGCCGGTCTCACCGCCTTCTACATGTTCCGGTTGTACTACCGCATCTTCTGGTGGAGCAAACCCGACTACGGTCACCACACACCGCACGAGGCTCCTGCCACCATGTATCTGCCGTTGGTATTCCTGGCTCTGGTTACCTGCGTGGCCGGTTTCATTCCCTTCGGCGAATTTGTATCGGTAAACGGCGAGGCTTATCACATTCACCTCGACTGGTCGGTAGCTACGACGAGCATCATCGTGGCCGTTGCCGCCATTGCGCTGGCTACCTGGATGTACTTCTCGGAGAACTCCAAACCCAAAGCTCTGGCCGACAAGTTCCGTGCTCTGCACACGGCCGCTTATCACCGCTTCTATATGGACGAACTCTACATGTGGGTTACCCACAAGGTAATCTTCCAGCATATCTGCCGACCCATTGCCTGGTTCGACCGTCACATCGTCGACGGTACGATGAATATGTTGGCTACCGTGACCAACGGTGTTTCCTACGGAATCCGCAAGTTGCAGTCGGGTTACATCCAGTGGTATGTATGGGTATTCATTATGGGTGCATTGCTGATTGCCGTATTGGCCATGTGCTTTTAACTGATGGTTGAACGATAAAAAATTAAAGAAACATATGAATTTTCTATCATTATTTGTGCTTATCCCTCTCTTGATGATGCTGGGTCTCTGGATCTCAAGAGATATGAAACAGATACGAACGGTAGCGGTTATTGGTTCAACCTTATTGTTGGCGTTGTCCGTATATACTCTCGTTGAGTTTCTGGCCGAACGCGCTGCTGGAAATACAGCGACGATGTTGTTCACCGACAGCCGCATGTGGTATGCGCCGCTCAATATCCACTATGCCGTGGGCGTAGACGGTGTATCGGTGGCCATGTTGCTGCTCTCGTCTATTATTGTCTTTGCCGGAGTCTTCGCTTCGTGGAAGATCAACCCGCTGCCCAAGGAGTTCTTCTTGTGGTTCATGCTGCTGTCGACCGGTGTATTCGGATTCTTTATCTCGGTCGACCTCTTCACGATGTTCATGTTCTACGAGGTGGCTCTTATCCCCATGTACCTGTTGATTGGCGTTTGGGGTAGCGGTCGCAAAAACTATTCGGCCATGAAGCTGACCCTGATGCTGATGGGTGGTTCGGCCTTGTTGATGATTGGTATTCTGGGTATCTACTACCAGTCGGGTCTCCACTCGATGAACGTGGTAGAAATCGCCGAGCACGGCAATATCCCCATGAACTGGCAATACTTCCTCTTCCCGATGACTTTCGTGGGATTCGGTGTGCTGGGCGCCATGTTCCCGTTCCACACCTGGTCGCCCGACGGTCACGCTTCGGCGCCTACGGCCGTGTCGATGTTGCACGCCGGTGTGCTGATGAAGCTGGGAGGTTACGGCTGCTTCCGCGTAGCTATCTACCTGATGCCTCAGGCTGCTAACGAACTGGCTTGGATATTCCTGATTTTGACCGGTATCAGCGTGGTTTACGGTGCCTTCAGCGCTTGCGTTCAAACCGACTTGAAATACATCAACGCCTACTCTTCGGTAAGCCACTGCGGTCTGGTACTGTTTGCCATCCTCATGCTCAACACGACGGCCATGACCGGTGCCGTGATGCAGATGCTCTCGCACGGTTTGATGACGGCCCTCTTCTTTGCCCTCATCGGTATGATTTACGGTCGTACCCACACGCGTGACATTCGCGAGATGGGCGGCTTGATGCAAATCATGCCTTTCCTCTCGGTAGGTTACGTGATTGCCGGTTTGGCTTCGCTGGGTCTGCCGGGCTTGAGCGGTTTCGTGGCCGAGATGACCATCTTCGTCGGCTCGTTCGAGCATACCGATACGTTCCATCGGGTACTGACTATCGTAGCTTGTACTTCGATTGTGATTACTGCGGTTTATATTTTGCGCGTGGTTGGAAAACTGCTCTATGGTGCCGTACAAAACGAGCATCATCGCGAGTTGAAGGATGCCGAATGGTGGGAACGCCTCTCGGTCATCACACTCATCGTGTGTGTGGTTGCCATCGGTAGCTTCCCGCACTGGATTTCCGACCTCATTCGTGAAGGTGTAGAACCTATTACTAATTTGTTGTCTCAAGCTCTTTAATCATATAGTATATGGATTATTCACAGTTTTTAGTTATGCGCTCGGAAATATCGCTGCTGATTGTATTCTTGCTGATATTTTTCGCAGACACCTTTGGCGGGAAGAAAACCCTCAAAGGATTATCGATTACAGCGTGTGTCTTGTTTGCCTTGCATACGATCTGGAACATCATACCGGTCGAGACGACCTCGGCTTTTGGCGGCATGTATCAAACTTCGCCCATGGCCTCGATGGTAAAGACCGTGCTCAATATAGGTACCTTCATCGTGTTGCTGCAGTCGGTATCGTGGAGCGAGAATCCCGATGTGAAAGTGCGTCGGGGCGAGTTCTACGAATTGTTGCTGATAACCCTCTTCGGTATGTACCTGATGGTTTCGGCCGGTCACTTCCTGCTCTTCTTTATCGGGCTCGAGACCGCTTCGCTGCCTATGGCTGCACTCATCGCCATTACCAAGAAAGACAGCGAGTCGTATGAGGCCGGTGCCAAATACCTCTTTACAGCTGTCTTTTCGTCGGCTCTCTTCCTGCTGGGCCTCTCGTTCCTCTACGGAGTTTCGGGTTCGCTCTACTTCGGCGATATTGCCGTAGCCATCTCGGCCAACCGCACGCCGCTGCTCATCGCCACGATTGTATTCGTGCTGGCCGGTATGGGATTCAAACTTTCGCTGGTTCCCTTCCACTTGTGGACGGCCGACGTTTACGAAGGTGCTCCCACGCAGGTAACCTCTTATCTGTCGGTTATCTCGAAGAGTGCGGCTGCCTTTGCCCTGTTGCTGGTTCTCTACAAGGTCTTCTTCCTCGACCCGGCTATCTGGCAGGGCATCCTGTGGGCCTTGATTGTACTGACGATTACCATCGGTAACCTGTTTGCCATCCGTCAGAAGAACCTGAAACGATTCCTGGCCTTCTCGTCTATCTCGCAAGCCGGTTACATCATGCTGGGTATTATCTCGGGTTCGGCTCAAGGTATGACGGCTTTGGTTTACTACGTGCTGGTATACATCTTCTCCAACCTGGCTGCCTTTGGTGTTATCTCGTCGATCGAGCGTAACAGCGGCAAGCTGAGCATGGACGACTACAACGGCTTGTACAAGACCAACCCCAAACTGAGTGTAATCATGATGCTGGCCATGTTCTCGCTGGCCGGTATTCCTCCCTTTGCCGGATTCTTCAGCAAGTTCTTCATCTTTGCTTCGGCCATCCACTCGGGCTTCTATATTCTGGTGCTCATCGCCTTGTTGAATACGATCATCTCGCTCTACTACTATCTGCTGGTAGTAAAGGCCATGTTCATCAACACCGAGAACGAGTGCGTGATTCCTGCCTTCCGCAGCGACAACGCATCGCGTGTGAGCCTCGTGGTTTGTGTAGCCGGCATCGTGCTGCTGGGTATTGCCAGCTGTGTTTACGGTTACTTTGCCGACCTCAGCATGCTGGGTATCTGATCGAACGAAAATCTTATTCCATACAGACAACGGCCGAAGAGCGATTTGCTCCTCGGCCGTTGCTTTTTGTGGGGTATGAGAGGGGGGAGTGTCAGGCGTAGCTGTGCATGCCTCCCAGTAGGAAATTAACTCCGAAATAAGTGATGAGTACGCAACAGAAGGCTGCCACACAAAAGCCGTGGAAAAAGAGGGGCTTTCTAAACAGGGGCAGCGATTCTGTGTGTAGAGCCAAAGCGTAGACGAGCCATGTGATAAGCGCCCATACCTCTTTGGGGTCCCACCCCCAGTAGCGGCCCCACGAGATATTGGCCCAAATGGCTCCCACAAAGATTCCGGCGGCCAAAGCGAATATAGCGGGATAGAGCAGTATGCGCCCCACGACTTGCAATTGCTCGGACTGCCGGGGGTGTCGCCGGTATAGTAGGAGGCCGGCTATGCCATTGAACATGACGAAGGCCAACAGGGTGTAGGCGGCCATGACGAGGACAACATGTATTGAGAGCAACGGCGAGGTGAGTACCGGCATGAGCGGAGTAATCTGGGGATTCGATTCGCCCATCATCGAGACCATCATGGCCAGCCCGCCGACGAGGTAGCCGGCTGGTAGGATCAGTATGAACCGACGGTAACACAGCATCGTGATACCCAAGGCGCACCATGCCATGAACTGCATGGTTTCGAATCCGTTGGAGAGAGGCCAGTGCTCGGCGATGTAGCCTCGCAGGAGCAGTATGATTGTGAGGTAGATAAAACCGAGAGCAATCCCTGCCGGCAATAGCCGTCGCACAAGAGTCGATCCCGGGGTTCCCCGGGTGATACGACGGCATATGTAGACAAAGGCTGCCGTCCCGGTGATGATGAGGAGTATGGCCAGAGCCAGCGAATAGTTCATGCGGTTATAGAGTCGCTCGGCTTGCAGCCGGGTCGCCGAAGGGAAATCTTCGCCACAGCACTTTTGCTGGTACCGGCTTATTTTGGTGAAGACCTGCGATAGTGCGGTGTAGTCGCGTTTGGCGACCAGTTCGTTTACATAGTTCATCGATTGTCTGATAAATACGCCTTGCTCGTAAGGCAATTCACGGGGGAGTATATCGACCTGAGAAGCCCAGTGTAGGGTGTCGTTCAACCGATAGGGGAAAATTTGCAACATGGAGCCGGTACAAAGCATCGCCACGAGGTTGAATTTTTCGTTGGCTTCGTTCACACCCC
The DNA here is from genome assembly GCF_946496565.1 of uncultured Barnesiella sp. Lineage (NCBI taxonomy): Bacteria > Pseudomonadati > Bacteroidota > Bacteroidia > Bacteroidales > Barnesiellaceae > Barnesiella > uncultured Barnesiella sp. The sequence goes on along the minus strand of NZ_CAMMHD010000005.1, from coordinate 86,696 downwards.
GGTTGTCGCTATTTCCGGTGTAGTCTCTCAGTGCCCGGTTGAAGTCGGTGAGTCGGGCATATCGGCCTTCTATTCCCAACAGTCGCCGAGCTTCGTGACTTTTTATCTTGATCATGGGCTCTTGTTTCCATTCGTCGTAATAGAACAGCCAGCCCGCCAGAACTTGCTCAGGTGTGAGTCCACGGTAACGGCTTTTTCCATAGAGCTTTGTGGTGAAGTCGCGAGCCAGTGTGGAGAGTGGGCAAATGCGTTGGTTGTAATATACACAGAGCTCTCCCAGTTGTGATGATTGTTCCCGGGGAAGGGTGGGGGGAGCCGTTTCGGTGGCTTGTGCCGGGAATAAGGAGGCAAGCAGGATTACGGTACCGAGGCCGATTCCCCGCAGGGCGCAATTATGTAGCAGTCGGCGGAAAGTTCCCATTCGATCGATGAGATGAGCGGCCATTGCCAAAAACAGCAATAGATAGCCTGTGTAGGTGATGGCGATACCCCACGGGTCGTGAGCCACCGACAAGCGTGTGCCGGCTCCGTCGGAGTCGTAGGACGATTGGTAGAAGCGGTAGCCCCGATACCGGGCGATGCGGTTCATGGCGACCGTCTCGCTCCTTGTCTGGTCACCGTCGATGAGGGTTACGCAACTCACGAAGTCGAGGGGCGCCCGGGTACCCGGATAGTATTCAATATGAAATTCTTCAAGGGCGACAGCAAATGGCAACTGTTCTTCCCGCCCCTCGTTGTCGAGATATACCGAGGTGGGTTTGTCGCCTAATCGCAGGTGCAGGGAGCCTTGCCGGCCGGTCAGGTAGGTGACGAAAGCTCCGCATAGAATGATGAGGAGGGCGATGTGCAGCAGACATGAGGCGGGTCGCAATGCCCGACGGCGGAGGAGGAGGTAGATCGCCGCAGAGAGGGCAAAGGTTAACCAGAGGGCTACGAATGTGGGAGATTGGTAGATATGGCGCGAGACAAATGGTGAGCCAAACTCTTTTTCGATGATCGTCGCCGCGGTGAGTACACACAGTATGGCGGCCAGCAGGACGAATGTAATACGTTTGAGAAGTTTCATCGTTCTTGGGATAGGGTTTCTTTATACCTCGAAATGCCGACGTGCGGTACGCCGGCATTTCGTAGGTTTTGTGATGTTATAGCACACAGACGGTTAAATCGCGTCGATGAATTTGACCACGGCATCACGATCTTCTTTGCTCAATGTCCGGAATTTCTCGACCGATTGGCGGGCGTCGCTTTCGGGCGCTCCGTGCCACATGATCGCTTCGATCACATTGCGCGCGCGGCAATCGTGCAGCCTGTCGCTCTCGAACGAACCGGTACATTTCTGGTGCAGGCCTCTACCCCACAGGGGCGTGGTGCGGCACCAGCCGGTGCGTATGTCGTTCTGCATGTGGAGCCGGTGTTGTACCAAGTCGGAGTAAGGCCATATTTTCTGATGAGGATAGCGGGGCAACTCGTTGCCGTAGTTGAAAAATCCGCTGGGGTCGGTGTAATGGTCGTCGCCGGTCGTCCAAGTGGGACGGTGACAATAGCTGCACCCCATTTCGGTGAAGAGTTGTTTGCCCCGTTGTATGGTAGGATCGTCGAGGTTGCGGGCAGCCGGCACGGCCAATCCACGGTGCCATATCATCAAGTCGGTGTAATACTCGTCGCTCATCTCTACCGGGAGGTCGGTCGCCATCAGGTAGTTGTAGATGTCCTGTTCGACGCCGGCGTCGGTTTTCCGGTCGGGAAAATAGTCATAGAACCGGGCTTGTACCTCGGGATCTTTCGAAGCCTTTTCGGCGTATGCCGTTGTCATGTAGTGATAGCGACGGTTCGAGCGGGTCACGTTGGTGATGTTCCAAATAGCGTTAGCACCGGCTGCGTCTTGCAAGGGACCCCGGCTAAGGGCGTAGGTGAAGCGGAAGGGGTGTTTCTCGCCCGTACCGCCATCGCTGGGTTTGGTGTTGCTGTATTGGCTCACCCATTCGCCGTTTTGGAAAATTTTGGGATTCAATTCGAAGTAGTTGTCGTTTTCCTGTTTGGCATATTCGGCTTTCAAATCGTCGTCGTCGATGGCGTCGAGCAGCCCTGTCCCGTAGATACCGATGGTGGATTCGAGCCGGATATTCACTTGGTCGGGCGACAGCGTGCGGCCGTCGGTGGTGATGAGGTCTACATAATAGGCGTCGGCGGGAATGGCCACCTCGGGATAGATGAGTTCGTAGGTGGTACCGTCGGGGAAGGTGTTGTTCCAGCTGTCGGTGTACGATTTCCAGGTAATCTTGATTTTATCCGGATTTATCGGCGCCTTGAAAGGCTCTACGGCAAAGAGTTGCGGCATGCCCGTGAGCGAAGCGATATAGTTGTCGTTATCGTCGTAGATGACCAGCAGATAGCCGTTGCCTATCTCGGTAGCGTTGAAAGAGCCTTCTTGCCGTTTACCGTGGCCATAGCCCGGGTGACAGTGCATGCAGGAAGTGCGGATATAGAGGGGGCCTAACCCGCCTCGAACCGACCCGTCGTCGGCCGGGGTGAAAATCTTTTCAAACAGGGCTTCACCGTTCTTGAACGAGGTGCTCATGCCGGCATTCTCGACGGCGGCCGACGGTTGTTCGAAGGCCGATGAGGTGGTGTTGAAGGCGGTACCCAGCTGGCCGCCCGTGTAATACTCTTCCGACAACTGCGGTGTAACGGGACGGGGTGTGTCGTCGGGGTTGTCATCTGTGCAACCGGCGACGCACAGCGCCGCCGTTGCAAAAGCCAGTAAAAAGGGATAAGATTTCATAGCTTTTGAAATTATGTGTTGTTTATTGTCCTATGGCCGATTGTGCTTCGTCGAGAGCCTTTTTCAAGTCGTTGCAAGCCGTCGTGGCCTTTTTCCACAGCTCGTTGTGCGAGCCGGCGTAGTTGACAAAGGGGGCTGGAGCTGCATCGATGGCGTTCAATGCCGCCTCGATGGCATTGCGTACGGCTGTGTCGGCCGTGGGGTTGATGCTGGCCAGGTAGTTGCTCACCGACGGGTCGCCCACGTTCATGCCCAGATAGGCGTTCTTGATGCTGACGATATTGTCGTAGAAATCGACTTTGGAGTTTTTGGCATAGGGCGATTCGATGTAGCTGAGGTCTTCCGAAGCTCCGGCCGCGGCCTCGTTGGGGCGGCCTATCTTTTGGTTACCCACTTCGTCGGCGATGTCCGAGCAGCCTTGGATAATTTCTTGGGCAGCTTCGAGGTAGCTCTTGTATTTACTGCCTCCTTTACCGGCGTTTTTCATGCTCTCGCCATAGTCGAAGGAGGGTTCGAGTTCGGCCTCGGTAAGCATTGTCTGTTTCTCGGCCGACACGTTGTCAAAGCCTTTCCACGAGGCTTCCAAACGCACGCACTGGTTGGCCAGGTCGCCGGCCACGGCGGTGAGGTAGACCAGTTCTTCTTTGCGGTTGAAAGCGCCCGAACGGGCTTTCCCCGTAGTCGAAGAGGCGTCGATCTGGTGGTCGAACAGCATGTACTCGATCGCATGGAATCCCAGCAGGCCGTAGCCCAATCCGGCGGCATACTCGGCGTCCATCATGCCCATGCGCACGGGGTCGTCGAGCAGGGCTTGCAGGTCGGTCGCATTGAGGGGCCACGAGTCGATGTGCGGGTCGATGTTGTAGTCACCGGCGGCCCCGTAGAGGAATGCCTCGCTCAACTCCCATTGTTTGCGAGCCTCGTACCATTTGGAGCAGGCTTGCTCGACAATGGCTTTTGTAGCGTCGCTCAACGAGCCCGAGGCGGCGATGTCGGTCGAGGCGTTGGCCAGAGCCGAGGTTTCGATTTGGGCGCAGAGGTCGGCCAGTTCGAGGCTGGCATCGGCCAGCGAGGAGTAGGTGGGGATTACGGTCTTTTCGACAAAAGCGGTAGCCGCCGCCTGCAATTCGGTTTCGCGTTGTTCTTCCCAAGAGAAATCTTTCTCTTCTTCCGTGCAGGACACACCGCCGAGCAGCAGGGCCGACAAAGCAAATAGTTGTAACGAATTTCTGAAAACTCTTTTCATTGTAATAAATGGTTTTATGATTGAAACAATACGGTTTGATTATCGCGTGAATACCCCCGAGTAGGCGATGCCTATCGACACGGCGGGCTCGTTGTTGTAGTGGCCGATGCAGGTGGCACCGCTGGAGTCGGTATAGGTGTAGGAGTTGGCATTGAGCAGCCCGATGCTGTACTCGGCCTTGATGACAATCGACTTCAGGGGGCAGTAGTTGATGCCGGCGGCCAGCCGTTGGCGTCCGCACCATTTGTAGTGCTGCACGCGGGCCGGGGTCTTGAACATCGAGTCGTAGTATTCGTAGCGGCCGAAGAGGTAGAACTTCTGTCCCCGGGCCTGCAGGGTGGGCGAGAGCGAGAAAAAGTTGTAGCCCGCCTCGATGCCGGTGGCTATGGCGTCGGAGGCGACGGCCTGTTTGGCCGATACCGACGAGGCCGACATACTGCCGTTGAAGGCGGTAATCATATCAGCGTCGGAGAGGTGCCCGTAGTCGAAATTTCCCCTCACAATCCAGTTGTGGGCGTCATAGGCAAAGTCGAAAGCTCCGATGAGCACCGTGCCTTTCACCCCCTTGTAGCGGCTGTTGGTTTGTGGGTAGAGCGTATTGGAAAAGCTGTTGCCGCCGTATCCGCTCACGCTCAGGCGCAATCCCGGTACCGAGAAATTGTCGATGCGGAAAGCGCCGGCATAGGCGTTTCCTATCTTGAACTCATAGGGACTCCCGGCTCCGTCGTGTATCCACCCTTTGCTGTTGAAGCGGTCGGAGTCGAGGCCCGGCAGGAACATCACCTCGTAGCGCCACTGCCGCCCCAGCATGCCCCACAGGCTGATGCCCGTCTCGTGCCAGGTGCAGGGGAGGATCGTGTTTTCACCCTCGGGTCGGTAGACTCCGAAGAACTCGGTGGGCATGTGGTGCATGTTGGTCGCGCCTACCGGTACGATGATGTGCCCCATGCGCAGGTTGAGAGCGGGCGAGAAACTTTTTTGAATCCAGAACTGTTCGAGGGCGACTTCGCCGCCACGTTCGATTTCCGACTCGTATTCGCCGGCTTCCTCCTCTTCGATTTCAACGGCGCTTTCGGTTCCGCCATGTTCAAACTCGATTTCGCTACCCATACTCCAGCCCCGGCCGAAGTCATATCCGAGGAAGATGACGACATGAGGCAGGTCGAACCGCCCGTGGCTTTCGCCTTTATGCAGATGAGCGTCTTGATATTTCTTGTAGTCGTCGCTGAAAAAGTTGCGCGAGGCTACCGCTTCGCCATATCCCCCTATGGTGAGGCGGGGTTTGCGGGGACTGGCCGGTTGAGCCTCGGTCGAAGATTCCCGGCGGAGTTCTTCCAGAATTTCGGTTTTCAGTTCGGCTTTCAATTGTTCTCTCTTTGAGTCTGGAAGCGGAGCCGCCTCTGCTGCGGCATCTGATGTTATATTGTTTTGCGCCGCTGCCGACAGGGGGAGCAGCAAGGCTGTCGTGAGCCATAGGATTTTTCTTTGCATGGATTCTCTTTTTTTGATTTCCAATGCAAAATTAGAGGGTCGGTTTAGGGCGGGCAATACCTACAATTTAGTAAAAAAAAGTTGAAATTGGTATTTTTTAGGTAAAAGAGAGTCCGGCGATTCTATCTGTCCGGCGAGGTGTGGGGGATAGAATCGTACTATGTATGAGCGAGGTAGATGCCGGTGCGGTTTGTGTGTGAGTGAAAAAGCCTTGATGCTATGAATTTTGATAGGCCGACGGCGAGCAGCCCACGGCTTTTTTGAAATAAGCGCCAAAGAACGATTGGTTGGCAAAGTTGAGCATGTCGCTCACTTGCTGTACATTGTATTGCCCGCTTTTCAACAGCGCTTTCGCTTCGAGAATGACATAGTCGCGAATCCATTCGCCGGCATGCCTGCCGCTGAAATTTCGTACGACTTGCGATAGATATTTGGGAGTTAGGCACAGCTGGTCGGCATAGAAGCCGATGCTCCGCTCCTGGGTATAGTGCTGCCTGAGCAAGAGGGTAAACTGGTCGAAAATCTGTTTCTTGCGCGAAACATACTGGGTATCTTGCTGCTCGATATAGGGGCTCATCAGTTGACATAAGCTGTAATAGAATATTTGTATGTAACTGTTGATAATCTCGTGAGTAAAGAGTCTTTCGGGTTGAACAAGCTGTTGGCGTATTTGGTGATAGAACCCTATCATCTCGCCCATCTCTCGGTCGGAGAGTTGCAACATGGCGTTGTCGATGAGGAACTTGCGCATGATAAGGGCGCTTTGCGGGTTACCTTCGGGCAAATTGTTGACGGTGGCAAATGCAATGATGGCTATGCGGCAGTCGGGCGAAATCTCGAGACACTGCCCGATAGAGCCTGGTGTGACAATAAGCAGGCAATTACGCTGCAACGTATGCTCTTTCAGGTTCTGACTGATTCTTATGTAACCGTCGAGGCAAAGGTGCATCATGGCAAACTGTACTTTAAACGGGTAGGGTGAGGTGATGAAGGCGAGAATCTCGGGATTGTTCAGCAGGTCGGGTAGGTGATTGGGGGCGTCGAAGTTGTCGGCCAGAAACAGTTCGTTATGGTAGGCGCAGGTTTGCTCGTTGAAGGGCAGCATGTTTAAGTTCAGCGTGTTGAGAGTCGAATCGTGTGTCATAGTCTCTTGTCGTTTTTTGAGAGCGAATATACCTATTTGAATAATAAATAGAGTCGTTTCCTTGTTAAATAGGGTTACTTATCGACTTTTTGAACAATATGCTCGTAGAGTGCAACAAATTGCTGTCGCTGAAAAAAGGGAAATTTGCAACTGTGAAATCAACTAAAACCAGTATATGATGAAAACGAATGTGTGTATGGTGGCGGCCGCCCTGTTGTTGTGTGCCTGTTCCGGCGGAGACCGGGAGACTGCCCGTGAACGGAGTGTCTGTTTGACCCGCCCCGAGGCATTGAGCGAGGAGACGGTAAAGCTCTATTCGGGAATTGTGAAGGAGGCGCACGAGATAAGCCTCGGGTTCAAGACGGCGGGACAGATAGCCCGCATCCATGTTGCGGAGGGCGACCGGGTGCGTCGCGGCCAGTTGCTGGCCGAACTCGACGATGCCGACTACCGGCTGGGGGTCGAGGCGTTGCAGGTGCAGTACGACCAGGTGCGCGACGAGGTGAAGCGCACCGAGCGGTTGCTGGAGCAGAAGAGCGTGTCGCCCAACGACTACGAAAAGGCTTCGGCCGGACTGAAGCAACTGGAGGTACAGTTGCAGGCCAACAAGAACAAACTCAACTATACGAAACTCTATGCTCCGGCCGACGGGTACATACAGGCCGTGAACTTCTCGCCGGCCGAGATGGTCGATGCCGGCACGGCGGTCTTTACCCTCATGGATGTGTCGCAGATGGAGGTGACGCTCGACATTCCGGGTAGCCTCTACCGGCAGCGGGGAGAGTTCGTGCGCTTCTTTTGCCGGGCATCGGGTGTCGATGAGGCTATGCCCCTCACACTCTCGAGCCTTACCCCCAAGGCCGACGGCAACCAGCTGTATCGGTTGCAGTTGGCCTTCGAGCAGTGCCCCGACCGCAAGTTGACGGCCGGACAGAATGTCGAGGTGGGTATTGTCGTGGGCGATACGGCATCGGCCCGTGGCTTTGCCGTGCCCTTGCAGTGTCTCTTCCAGGCGGGTGACTCGTCGTGCGTGTGGGTTTTCAATCCCGACTCTACGGTGACCCGCCGGCAGGTCGAGCTGGGCGATGTCGACCCCGAGGGTCGTGCTGTCGTTCTCGGCGGCCTCACCGGCGACGAGCAGATTGTGCGGGCTGGTGTGCATGTGTTGCAGGAGGGGGAGAAGGTACGCGTAATCGACGCCCCCAGTAGTACCAATGTAGGAGGGCTGTTGTGATGAAGATGACCGAGTTTTTCATGCGGCGGCCAGTCCTCTTCTGGTCGCTGATGGTAGCGATTATCATCGCCGGAGTCTTGTCGTTTGTGCAGATGCCCAAGCTCGAAGACCCGGCCGTGTCGGCCAAGCAGGCCATGGTCGTGGTGTCGTGGCCTGGAGCTAGTGCCCACGAGATGGAGCTGAAGGTGGCCCAACTCATGGAAGATGAGCTGCGGGCGCTCCCCAATGTCAAGAAGGTGAGGAGCGAGTGTCAGAACAGTGCGGCCCTGTTTACCGTCGAGTTTCAGATGACGGTGCTGAACCGGGACCTCGAACAGCACTTCGACCTGTTGCGGCGCAAGGTCAACGATGCGGCGTCGCGACTGCCGCAAGGGTGTTACGAGCCCATCGTCATCGACGACATGATGGATGTCTACGGCATCTTCTATGCCCTCACGGCCGACGGCTACGACTACCCCGAGATGTATCGCTATGCCCGTTACCTGCAGCGCGAGTTGCTCGACGTGAAGGGGGTGAAGCGCATCAATATCGTGGGGAACCGCGACGAGGTAATCAACATCGTCCTCTCGAAAGAGCAGATTGCCCGCAACGGCATTATCCCCACCCAAATCATGGCGGCCCTGCAAAGTGCCGGCAAGACGGTCAATGCCGGCCGCTACGGGAGCGACGGCGAGCGCATTGCCCTCTATGTCGACTCGCCGGTCAAGGACGAGGAGGACATTCGCAACCTGCAGATACAGACCCTCGACGGCAAGACCCTGCGCATAGGCGATGTGGCCCGGGTGGAGCGGGGATATGCCTCGCCGCAGCGCAACGGTTTCTTTGTCGACGGCAAGCCGGCACTGGCCATCTGCATAGCCATGGAGTCGTCGGCCATTGTGCCCGATGTGGGCCGGGCGGTCGATGCCCGGTTGGCCGAGGCCATGAAGAATTTGCCGGCCGGCTTTGAGACCGACAAGATATTCTTCCAGCCCGACAAGGTCGACGAGGCCATCTCGTCGTTCATGTGGAATCTGGTCGAGTCGGTCGTTATCGTCATTCTGGTGCTCATCTTCACGATGGGGTGGCGCAGCGGGCTCATCATCGGCTTCGGTCTGGTGCTCACGGTATGTCTCTCGTTCCCCATCCTGCTCATGTGCGGTACTACGCTGCAACGCATTTCGCTGGGGGCCTTTATCGTGGCGATGGGCATGCTGGTCGACAACGCCGTGGTGATTATGGACGGTATCCTGATAGACAAGAAGCGGGGCCTCCCGCCCGAGACCTACCTCTACCGTATCGGGCGCAACACGGCCATGCCGCTGCTCGGGGCTACGATTATTGCCGCCTCGACCTTCCTCTGTGTCTACCTCTCGCCCGATTCGGCCGGAGAATATGCCGGAGACCTCTTTCTGGTACTGTGTGTGAGCCTGTTGGCCAGTTGGGTGCTGGCCCTTGTGCAGGTACCCGTTTGCGCCCACTCGTGGCTGCCGCGCCGCGAGAAGAGGCGGGGCAGCGATACCACCGGGGCGGTGATGAACTCGCCGGTACACCGGTTCGTGCGCAAGACCATTTCACTACTGATCGGGTACAAGCGGGTTACGATTGCCGTAGCCGTGGCGCTGCTGGTCGTTTGTCTGGTGGGTATGAGGCAGGTGAAGAACCTCTTCTTCCCCGACTTTGACTACAAACAGTTTGTGGTCGAGTGCTTTTTCCCTGCGGAAGCCAATGCCGATACGGTGTGTGCCCGCCTGTTGGAGATGAGCGACCGGGTGTCGCAGAATCCGCAGATCGAGCGGGTGGCCGTCAGCCAGGGCAGTGCTCCGGCCCACTACTGTCTGGTACGCCCCATGACCTCGGGCGGTGACTGCTACGGCGAGCTGATTGTCGATTGCAAGGATTACCGCACGGTGGTCGAGCAGATACCCGTGGTGCGGGAGCAGTTGCGTCGCGAGTATCCCGAAGCCTATATCCGCATCCGCAAATACAACTTTTCGATTTCTACCTCGCATACCGTCGAGGTGGAGTTCTCGGGTCCCGACCCGGCCGTATTGCGCCGGTTGAGTGCTCAGGCCGAGGAGATTATGCGCCGTTCGCCCTATGTCGATGCCTATTCGGTGCAGAACAACTGGAAGCCGCGGGGAAAGGTGCTGGTGGCCGAGTATGACCAGCAGGACGCCTTGCGTTCGGGTGTCGGGCGCGGCGATGTGGCCAATGCCCTGCTGGCTGCTACCGACGGCATGCCGGTGGGTGTGCTCAACGACCAGGACCGTATGGTGATGCTCAACCTCCAGGTGCGCAACGACGACGGCACGACCATCCGCAATCTTGCGGATATACCGGTGTGGAGCATGCTCAACTTCCACCTCTCGAACGAGGCGTTGCAGAGTGCCTTGTCGGGCGGGCAGAGCATGAGCGACCTGCAGGACCAACTTTTCAAGGCCACTCCGTTGAGCAATGTGGCCCACCATATCCGGCTCGACTGGGACGAGGATGTGGTGCTGCGCCAGAACGGCCGGCGGGTTATCGAGGCCGAGTGCGACCCCAACCCCTATTGCGACGAGGCGACGCCAGCCAAGGTGGTGGAGTCGATCAAGGACGAAATCGAGGCTATCGACCTGCCCGAAGGGTATCGCATGCGCTGGGTAGGCGAGGGTGAGTTGCAGGGTGAGGCCATAGGCAATCTGATGAAGTTCGTACCGCTTACGATATTTATCATTCTGGCCATCCTGCTGCTCCTCTTCAACAGTTGGCGCAAGGTGATACTGATTCTCCTCTGCATCCCCTTTATCTTCTGCGGCATTACACCGGTGCTGTTGGTGAGCGGTCAGCCCTTCACCTTCATGGCCATCATCGGCATGATGGGCCTGATAGGCATGATGGTGAAGAATGCCATCGTGCTGGTCGACGAAATCAACCGGTTGCAGACCGAGGAGAAACAGTCGCCCTATACGGCGGTAGTCGAGGCCACGGTGTCGCGTGTGCGTCCGGTGCTGATGGCATCGCTCACGACCATTGTGGGTATGATTCCGCTCGTGACCGACCCCATGTACAGTTCGATGGCCATTACCATCATGGGCGGCCTCACCGTGGGGACCATCATCACGCTCGTGTTGTTGCCGCTCTTCTATGCGGCGATGTTCCATATCAAGAAACCAGTTAACGCATAAAACCAAAAAGACAATGAATCTGAAAACGATATATACGATAGTTTGCGCCGTGGGGCTGGCCGGTACCGGTAGCGCAATGGCCCAGCCGCTGCTGCTTTCGCACAGCCAGTGCCGCGAGATGGCGCTGGCTCACAGCGAGGAGCTCGAGCAGGCCGATATCCGGTTGCGTCAGGCCGAACTCGACAACCGAATAGCCACGACGGCCTATCTGCCCAAACTCGAGGGGTCGGCCACGGGGGCCTATGTATTCCCCGACATCGACATGATGGGCATGGACCTGCGCATGCGGGGCATGTATATGGCCGGCATTACGCTGACCCAACCCATCTATACCGGCGGGAAAATCACGGCCGGAAAACGTATGGCCCGCATTGGCGAGGCGGCGGCCGGCGAGCAGTTGCGCATGGCCCGCATGGATATTCTGGTCGATGCCGATAATGCCTATTGGACCTATCTGGCGGTCGGGCGAAAGGTGTATATGCTCGAGAGCTATTGCGAGCAGATGGACACGTTGTTCAGCCAGATGAGCGGTTCGCTCTCGGCGGGCATGATTATCGAGAACGACCTGCTGCGCATCCAGGCCAAGCAGAGCGAGATCCACTACCAGTTGCAAAAGGCCCGCAACGGGGCCGACCTGTGCCGGTTGTCGCTGTGCCGGCTGATTGGGGTCGACGACACCACGGCCATCGTGCCTACCGATACGGCGTGGGTTGCTACCGAACCCGGTCTGCTCACGGCCGAAATCGACAACCGTCCCGAACTCTCCCTGCTCAAGCAGCAGGTCGAGATAGGCAAGTTGCAAATCAAGAATGCCCGGGCCGAGATGCTCCCCACCGTGGGGTTGTCGGCCGGGTATACCTACTATGGCAACATCAAGCTCAACAGCCTGGTCGATGTGGGTAACGGCACGATGATGCCCTATTCGGAGGAGTTCCGCGACGGTATAGGCATGGTGATGCTGGCCGTAAAGGTGCCCCTGTTCCATTGGGGCGAGGTGCACAAAAAGGTGCGTAAGGCTCGCTACGAGTTGCGCAGTGCCGAGTTGGACCTGCAGAAAAACAGACGGTTGCTCAACCTCGAGGTGCAGCAGGCCATGCGCAATGTGCAGGATGGTTATCGCCTGATAGGCACGGCGCAGATTGGGTTGCAGCAGGCCGTCGAGAATTTGCGGGTGATGCGCAACCGCTATGCCGCGTCGATGGCCACGCTCACCGATTTGCTCGATGCCCAGTCGCAGTGGCAACAGGCCGAGAGCAACCTAATTGAGGCTCAGACCCAATACAAGATTTACGAGACAGCCTATCTGCGGGCTACGGGAAGGCTCGAGTAGAGAGACTCTTTTATTCTTCTTTCATAGGAAAGCGCCCTGTCGCAACCCGTTGAGGGCAGGCGACAGGGCGCTTGTTGTAAACTGCCGGTTGCGCCCTGCACGGTGGGGGCCCGCTTTTACGGGGTGTGCAGGGGTGTCGGCCAGCTGTATGGGTCTGTTATTTCTTCAGACTGTCGAGTACGGCTTTCGTGTCGGAGGCAATCATATACTCCTCGTCGGTGGGGATAACGACTACCTTCACCTTCGAAGCCGGGGTGCTGATGAGGCATTCGGTGCCCCGAATCGTTTTGTTCAGTTCGGCATCGATTTCCACACCCATGAAGGCGAGCGGTTTGCACACGGCTTCGCGGGTCTGGGTCTGGTTTTCGCCTACACCGCCGGTGAATACGATGATGTCGACGCCACCCAGAGCGGCAGCATAGGCACCGATGTATTTGGTGATGCGGTATTCATACATCTGCAGGGCCAGGATGGCGTGCTCGTTACCGGCGGCTACACCGGCTTCGATGTCGCGCATGTCGGACGAGATACCCGAGATACCGGCCACACCGCTCTTCTTGTTCACGAGGTTGGCGATACCGGCCGAGTCGAGGTGCTCTTTATCCATGAGGTAGGTGAGTACACCGGCGTCGACATCGCCCGAGCGGGTACCCATCATCAGTCCCTCGACGGGGGTCATACCCATGGAGGTATCGACCGACTTGCCGTCCTTGATAGCCGTGATGGAAGCTCCGTTACCGATGTGGCAGGTGATGATGCGTTGTTGTTCGTAGGGCACGCCCAGAAATTCGCAAGCCCGGCGCGACACGTAGCGGTGGCTGGTGCCGTGGAATCCGTAGCGGCGCACACCGTACTTGGTGTAAAGGTCGTAAGGCAGGGCATACATGTAGGCGTGAGCCGGCATGGTCTGGTGGAAAGCCGTGTCGAATACGCCTACCTGGGGAACCGAAGGCATCAGTTGCGAGATGGCCTCGATGCCGGCCATGTTTACCGGGTTGTGCAGGGGTGCTATGTCGTAGCACTCCTTTATCTTCTCAATCACTTCGTCGGTGATGAGGACGCTGGCGTTGAATTTTTCGCCGCCGTGAACCACGCGGTGACCTACGGCATCGATTTCGTCGAACGATTTGATGCAGCCGTACTCTTTGCTGGTAAGTACGTTGAGTATGTTTTGTATGGCCGAGTGGTGCTCGGGCATGGGGCTCTTGAGAATCACCTTCTCGCCGCTGGGCAAGGTGAGTTTCAGGAACGAGTCTTCCAGGCCGATTTTCTCGGCACCGCCTTGAGCCAATACGGTTTTGGTATCGATGTCGAACAGTTTGTATTTAACCGACGAACTGCCGCAATTTAATACTAAGATTTTCATAAGGTATGTGTATTAAGGTTATTTTTTCAAGCTGATGGCCTGGTTGCAGGTGATGGTAATCATCTTGTACACGTCGTCGACCGAGCAGCCGCGCGAGAGGTCGTTGACCGGAGCGGCGATGCCTTGGAGGATAGGACCCACGGCTTCGGCGTGAGCCAGCCGTTGAACCAGTTTGTAGGCGATGTTCCCTACCTCGAGCGAGGGGAATACCAGCACATTGGCATGGCCGGCTATATCGCTTCCGGGAGCTTTGCTGGCTCCTACGGCGGGAACGATGGCGGCATCGGTTTGCAGTTCGCCGTCGATCTTCAGCGTAGGTTCCATTTCGCGGGCCAGGCGGGTAGCCTCGACTACCTTGTCGACCATCTCGTGGCTGGCGCTGCCTTTGGTCGAGAAGCTGAGCATGGCGATGCGGGGGTCGATACCGGCGATGTCGCGGGCCGTTTTGGCGGTCGATACGGCAATCTGAGCCAGCTCTTCGGCCGTGGGGTTGGGTACTACGGCACAATCGGCAAATACCATCAGTCCCTCTTCGCCGTACGAGGTGTCGGGGATGAACATCAGGAAGGCACCCGATACCACTTTCACGCCGGGTACGGTCTTGATAATCTGGAAAGCCGAACGCAGCACGTTGCCGGTGGTATTGCGGGCTCCGGCCACTTCGCCGTCGGCATCGCCGTTCTTAATCATGAGGCAACCCAGGTACAAGGGGTCTTCGACCTGTTTCTGAGCCTTCTCCATAGTCATTCCCTTGGCTTTTCTCAATTCGTAAAGCAGTTGGGTATAGGTCTCTTTCTTGTCGTGGCATGCGGGGTTTACCAGCGTAGCCTTGTCGATATGGGTCAAGTGATATTGATTGGCAAGAGCCTTGATCTCGTCGGGGTTGCCAATAAGAATCACATCGGCGATGTTGTCGGCCAGAATGCGGTCGGCAGCCTGTAAGGTACGATCTTCAGTTCCTTCCGGTAAAACAATACGTTGTTTGTTTGCTCGGGCTTGTTCTACCATTCGTTCCATCAAATTCATAGTCGGATTGGTTTTTATGTTGTTTTTTATACCTGCAAATGTAGCAATAAAATGTAATATCCAGTTTGCAATTCTGGGTAAATATTATATAAAATAGCTCGAATTTTTGTTTTCACTCCATTTTTTCAGGTTTTACTGCTAAAGATAAGAATAATATCTCTATATTCGCCGTCGGAAAGAGAAAAATTTTCCTTTGTCTGAAGAGGGAAATGCTATAATATAGAGAGGTTTATGAATAAGGAAAAGTTTGTGATTGAATATGAGTTGAAAAGCGTTTCTCCTGCTTTGCTTTGGCCTTATATAGGAACAAAAAGCGGATTGGCCGACTGGTTTGCCGACGATGTGCAGAGCGACGGCAAACAGTTTACTTTTTTCTGGAACAAGACATCGCAGGAGGCCCACCAGATAGCTGTGCGCACGGGGCTCTATATCCGCTTTCACTGGGTGGACGACGAGGAGAGCCGGAGCTACTTCGAGCTTCGCATTACCACCTCGGAGCTGACGGGTGCCACCATGCTGGTCGTTACCGATTTTGCCTATCCCGACGAGATGGCCGACAGCCGCGACCTGTGGGATCACCAGATCGAGACCTTGCGCCGCAAGCTGGGTGTGTGACGCGGAGGGTAGAGAGAGGTCTCTTTTCGACGATTCTTCCCAATAAAGGTTATAGCCTTTTCGGAAATTCATTTTTTTGCTTTACTTTTGCATTCTGATAATCGGCAAAAGAATGTTCTATATCAAACGACTATACAGGTTTATCCTGAAGAGCTTCTTACCCCTGTTTCTGATGACATTCTTCATCTGCCTCTTCATCGTACTCATGCAGTTTTTGTGGCGGTACGTCGATGAGATGGTAGGGAAGGGTCTCGAAATGTCGGTTCTGGCCGAACTGTTTTTCTATGCTGCCGTGACCATGGTGCCCATGGCCCTGCCGCTGGCCATCCTGCTGGCTTCGCTGATGACCTTCGGCAATCTGGGCGAGCGGCTGGAGCTGCTGGCCATCAAGGCGGCCGGTATCTCGCTGCTGCAAATCATGCGGCCGTTGGTTATCTTCCTTATCTTTGTGGCCATCGGTGCCTTCTTTTTCCAGAACAACGTACTGCCCAAGTCGCAGGTGAAGATGTGGACCCTGCTCTACTCGATGCGGCAGAAGTCGCCCGAGCTCGATATTCCCGAGGGGGTATTCTACGACCAGATAAGCGGCTACAACCTCTATGTAAAAAAGAAAGATCACAAGACCGGCATGCTCTACGACGTGATGATTTACGACATGTCGGCCGGTTTTGACAACGCCATGATTATTCTGGCCGACTCGGGCAAGCTGAAGATGACCGACGACAAGCAGCACCTATTCCTCACCCTCTACAACGGCGAGTCGTTTGAGAACCTGCGCGACCAGCGCACCAGTGCCACCAATATTCCCTATCGTCGGGAGACCTTTTCGTTGAAAGAGATCATGATTGCCTTCGATGCCAACTTCAACCGCATGGACGACGGCATCATGCAGAACCAGTATATCGGTAAGGACCTGAATGCCCTGCAACTGTCGATAGACTCGATGACGACCCGGGTCGACAGCATCGGCGACAACTATGCCCGCAGCCTGCGGTCGTCGGGCTACTTCTCGCTCTACGACCGGCCGGGGGCCAAGATACCCGCCAACGATTCGGTGCGGGAGCAGGAGGCATTGGCCGAGGCGGCTACGCTCGACCTCGACAGCGTGTTCAACGGCGGCAGTCTGCAGCGCAAGCAGCTCTACCTCGACCGGGCCTTGGCCCGGGCCGAACGCTATCGGTCGGATTACGAGTTCCGCAGCTACACGATGAAGGAGGAGAACAAGGTAATCAGACGTCACCAAATCGAGATGTACAAGAAGTTTACCCTCTCGTTTGCCTGCATCATCTTCTTCTTCATAGGGGCTCCGCTGGGGGCTATCATCCGCAAGGGTGGACTGGGTATGCCGGTGGTGGTGTCGGTGTTCATGTTTATCTTCTACTACATCATCGACAACACCGGCTACAAGCTGGCCCGTGATGGCCGCTGGGAGGTTTGGGAAGGCATGTGGCTCAGCTCGGCGGTGCTTTTGCCATTGGGTATCTTCCTCACCTACAAGGCGGTGAAGGATTCGGCCGTATTCAACCCCGACGTCTATGTCAACTTCTTCCGGAAACTGATTGGGCGGCAAGAGCTGCGCAAGGTGGTTTTGAAGGAGGTGATTATCGAAGATATGTTTCCCCGGGTGGCCATTGAGAAGGCCGAACAGTTGTCGGTAGCCTGCAACCGGTATCTCGACAAGGTGGGGCGCAAGCGACAGTCGTATTGGAGGTATTGTCTGTATGGATATGCCAAGGAGGATATTACGGCGCTGGGAGCCCAGATCGACGATTTGGTCAACTACACGTCGAATAGTCACAGTCAGCTGGTTATCAGTAAGCTGATGGATTATCCCGTGTTGCGTAACCTCTGGGTGTATCGTCCGGCTCCTTCGCCCAAATGGGGCTATGTGCTGGCCATCTTTTTCCCCCTGGGATTGTTGCTTTACGGGGTAGGGGCGCACCAGCAGCGTCTGTTGCGCAACGAGGTAGAAGGGGTGATTCGCACCAATGGCGAGTTGCAGGCTCTGCTCGAGAAGGATGAGGCCGATCGAATGAACGAAGAAGATAAAACTATATAAGGATATGAACAAAGAGACCATTTTAAGTACAATAGACGAGGCTGTCGAAGATTTCAGACAGGGCAAGTTTTTGATTGTCGTCGACGATGAGGACCGCGAAAACGAGGGCGATTTCATCATCGCCGCCGAGGCCATCACTCCCGAGAAGGTGAACTTCATGCTCACCAACGGCCGGGGTGTCTTGTGTGCTCCCATCACGCAGAAGCGTTGCGAAGAGCTTCAACTCTACCGCCAGGTGAGCCACAATACCTCGATGTTGGGGACTCCCTTCACCGTGACCATCGACAAGCTGGAGGGGTGCACCACCGGTGTATCGAGCCACGACCGTGCCGCTACGATACGGGCTTTGGCCGACCCCGCTTCGACTCCCGAGACCTTCGGACGTCCCGGTCACATCAATCCCCTCTATGCGCAAGACAAGGGTGTGTTGAAACGGGCCGGTCATACCGAGGCTGCCGTCGACTTGGCTCGCCTGGCCGGGCTCTATCCGGCTGCCGCCCTTATCGAGATTCTCAACGAAGACGGTACCATGGCCCGCTTGCCGCAGTTGACGCAGGTGGCCCAGAAGTTCGGCATCAAGATTATCGCCATTCGCGACCTGATTGCCTATCGGTTGAAACAGGAGTCGCTGATCGAGAGAGGTGTCGAGGTAGACATGCCTACCGAGTACGGACACTTCCGCCTGATTCCCTTCCGCCAAAAGAGCAACGGGCTCGAACATATTGCCTTGATTAAAGGCTCGTTCGAGAAGGACGAACCCGTTTTGGTGCGGGTACACTCCTCTTGTGCCACGGGCGACATATTCGGGTCGATGCGTTGCGACTGTGGCGAGCAGCTTCACAAGGCCATGCAACAGATCGAAAAGGAGGGTAAAGGCGCCATTATCTATCTGAACCAGGAGGGCCGTGGAATAGGTCTGATGGAGAAGATGAAGGCTTACAAGCTCCAGGAAGAGGGTATGGATACGGTCGATGCCAATCTGTGCCTGGGCCATCAGGCCGATGAGCGTGACTATGGCGTGGGGGCCAGCATCCTGCGCGACATAGGTGTGCACAAGTTACGGCTGATGACCAACAATCCCGTGAAGCGTATCGGCCTCGAGGCTTACGGTCTGGAGATTGTCGAGAACGTGCCTATCGAGGTGACTCCCAACGAATACAACCGCCGCTACCTGCTCACCAAAGAGAAACGCATGGGCCACACGCTGCATGTCGAAGAAAAGTAGTGGTTGACTCTGGTGCGTTTGTCCCTCGGGAAGACCGGGATGTCTGTCCCATGAGATGATATACAAACAATCCCCGCAAGGCTCTGTAAAGGGCTTTTGCGGGGATTCTTGTTTATGGCGTGTCTCTATCCCTCGGGTTGCGGCTATGCCGGCCGACGGGTTACAGCGGGTGCGACTCGGTGCGTGTCGTGAAGTCGTCGTTGACGATACTGCCCTCCCACATGCCCTCGATGGTGATGGGGGTGTTGCTTGTCAATTCGGTGAGCCAGGCGGTGTAGGCTATGTTGTAGTAGTTGATGCTGTACCGGCCGTAGACGTAGGTCTCGGTGTGAGGCGGGATACATATCTCGTCGATGGTCCGGTCTATTTCGGCCAAGGTCACCTCAGCCGTGAAGGACTGAAAGCTGTACAGCGAATCTCCCAGCACGATGTGGTTGTCGTCATCGACATAACAGGGGGTTCTCACCCGCAGGGTGTCGGTGTAGATTTGGGCCAGCACGGGGTCTTCGCTGGAGAAGTAGGAGTAGTTGTAGAGCGGGTCTTGTGGGGGCGAGGGTGTATCGTACCATTCCTGGTCGAGCGAGTTTGAGATGATGACGATACAGGTCTCGTCGGCCAGTTGGGTGGTCTTGCTGCTCCAATAGTCGAAGTAGTATCGGATACTGTCGACGACAAAGCGGCGGTCGCGCGCCGGGGGCAGCACGGGTCGCTCGGGATTATGGGGCAGGGGCGATTCCTTTTCGAAGAAGCTGTCGCACGAGGCAAGCAGCAGGAGCGGGAGTAGGATGGACAGATAACGAAACATGCGGGGCATCGGTGGTTCAGGCGAGGAGCAAAAATGAGGAGGCGAGGCCGGAGGTGTTGCCCTCCAGTCTCGTCTCGAATGGGGTTGACTATCGCAATCAGTTGAGCTCGACAACCAGGTAGCGGCTCAAGCTCCAGAAGCTCTCGGGATTGGTGATGACCAGCGTGATGTAGCCCTCGTTGTCCTTCTGCATTTCGTAGGTACCTTCGGGGTGCTTGGTCAGCAGCTTGGCCTTCTTGCTGTCGAAGGGGATGTCGCGCAGTTTGCGCATGTCGGCCGTGGTGAAATAATCTTTGTTGTATTCACCTTCCATCACCTTCTTCGACGAGAAGAGACCGCCTCCCTCGACAATCTTCTGCTCCTTCAGTTCCTTGTTGGTCCCCAGGGCATAGTATACGGTATTGAGGGCCTCGTCTTGAGTCATCAGCACCTCTTTCTGTTGCTGGTTTTCGGTGGTGAGGTTCTCTACCTGACCGGTGAGGTTGTTGACAGCTTCGTCGAGTTCGGCAATGCGCACGTCGCGTTTGGCGAGCGACTCCTGCAGCGAGGTAATCATTTCGGTCTTTTCGGCAATTTCGCCTTGCAGGCGGGTAATGGTCTTTTGCAGGGCAGCCGACTGGTTCTTGCTCTGGTTGAGCTGTTTTTGCAGTTTGTCGAGCCGCTCCTTGTTCTTCTGCAAGGTCTCGGCCACCAGGGTCATATCGTTTTTAATCTGTTCGCGGGTCGTAAGCGAGACTTCGCCGTTGGCGTCCTTCTGGGTAACCAGATAGTTTTCGGCCTCTTTGATTTGGCGGAATCCCTCTTCTACGTCGTTCATCAGTTGAATCATTTCGTTGAAGTCGGCCGTCGTCTGTGCGTTGACTTGGAGTAACGAATCGTTTTCGGCCTGCAGTCTTTTCACTTCGGTCGATTGGTTGGTACAACCGATCATCAATACAGATGCTGCGATGGCAGCGGTAATAGCCTTTTTCATAATGGTTTTAAATTAAAATTATAGTTGTGTATCGCTTTTGGGATATTTGTCTCTCTTTTTCTCCTTGGGCTTTTCGGGGGCTCCGGCCACGACGATGACGATTTCGCCCTTGGGCTCGTGTTCGGTAAAGTGGGCGATGAGTTCGTCGAGGGTGCCTCGCACCGTCTCTTCGTGAATCTTGGAGATTTCGCGGCTCACCGAGGCTTCGCGTTCGCCGCCAAAGGTATCCTTGAACTGCACCAGGGTCTTGAGCAGGCGGAAGGGCGATTCGTAGAAGATAATCGTACGGGGCTCGTCGGCCAGTTGGGCCAGCCGGGTGGCCCGCCCCTTCTTCTGGGGGAGGAAGCCTTCGAAGCAGAACTTCTCGTTGGGCAGACCCGAGGCTACCAGGGCCGGCACGAAGGCGGTGGCACCGGGCAGACACTCGACGGGGATACCCCGCCGGCGGCACTCGCGCACCAGCAGAAAGCCGGGGTCGGAGATGGCCGGTGTACCGGCGTCGGAGATAAGGGCAATGGTCTCGCCCCCTTCGATGCGTGTCACGATGCCTTCGACGGTCTGGTGTTCGTTGAACTTGTGGTGCGACTGCATGCGGGTGTGTATGTCGTAGTGTTTGAGCAGGATGCCGCTGGTGCGGGTATCCTCGGCCAGAATGCAGTCGACCTCCCGCAGCACGGCGATGGCCCGGAATGTCATGTCTTCGAGATTGCCTACCGGTGTAGGTACTACATAGAGCTTAGCCATGGTGCAGGATTATAGAAAGTGTTTCTGTACGATTTTCATAAACTCGGCCACTTCGGGATTGTCGAGGTCCCAGTTCAGGTCGTTGAGTATGTAGTCCTCGGCCTCGTCGTAGGAGTGCATGGCGTCGATGAGGGCCAGGGTTTCGTTCATGCGGATGTCGCTGTTGCCGAAGAGCTCGCGGCGGAAGCGGAAGCGGTCGTTCAGACTCAGCGCCTTGCGCAGCTCCTTGGCGTGCTGGCGTTGCAGCACCTCTTCGAGGGTGACCGGGGCGGAGGGCTCGTCGGCAGGAAGGTCGGCTGCGGGGGTATCCTCGTAGTCGGTCTCGTCGTAGTCGTCGGTCTCTTCGTCGTCATAGTCGACGAGTTTGTCATCCTGTGCAGCCGACCGCTCCTCGTCGCTCAACTGCTCCCAGGGGTAGAGCGGCTCCTCGGGTTGAGGTTCCGGCTCGGCCGGGGTTTCTGGCTCGGGTTGGGGTTGATGCGATTCGTGCGATTCGTCGGCCGGTTCGAGGAAGACGTCCGTATCGGGTTCGTTCTTGTCCTCTTCGGCTGTTTCGGCCTCGTGAAGGGGGGTGGGCTCGATGGGTGTTTCGTGCTTCCCTTCAGCCCACGTATCAGCCGGTTCTTCTGCTTCGGAGGTTGGGGCAGACGGATTTACCGGTATGTTCCACGGCTCCTCCTGATCGTCGAAAGCCTCGTTGGTCGCCGAGGCTTCCGCTTCGTGAGCGGGACGCTCTACGCCGCTCTCCGGAGTATAGGGGGTTGCCTCGTCGGCCGGGGCAGTATCGGCAAAAGGTTCGTGGTTCTGCAATTCGGTCCAGAATTGGGGCGACCTCAGTTCGCGGGTCGAACGGTCTATCGACTCGGCTTTCTCCCGGGCCAGCTTCAGCAGGATACCGGGAGCGGCATTGCCTGCCTGCTCGATGACGAGCAGGAGCTCCCGCAGTTCGCCCAGTTGGCCGATGATATATGCGATGCGACTGTCTCGTGACATAAATTCGGTATTTTGGTTATTCAAGGATAGCGGGGGACAAGTGCAGCGGCAAACGGGAAACACGGTTTTCGACACTTGCCTGTGCCTGACGGCCTTCTATCTTCCACAAAGATATACAAAAATAACAGATGTACGCCGAGAGCCGAAAAAATTTAGAGGTCGGTTACTCTTTTTTAGAGAGTGTTGCGGTGAGCCATGCGGCAATTTTCTCCTTCAACTGGGTGCGGGTGCAGGTATAGTTGTTGAACATCAGCACGATTGTATACCGTTTGCCCGAGGGGGCGGTGTAGTAGCCGGCATAGGCGTGGACATCGCTCATGGTGCCGCTCTTCAGCCGCAGTTCGCCGGGCAGGGGACTGTTGCGCATGAACGAGGCTACCGAGCCTTCGCTTCCGGCCAGGGGCAGCGACTGCACGAAGGTTTCGCCTACCTGCGGGTCGCGGGCCGTGGCGGCGAGTACCTGGGTCAGATAGCGGGCCGACACCCGGTTGTTGCGGGCCAGTCCCGAGCCGTCGTAGAGGAAGAGCTCGGTCGAGTCGGCCCCGAAGGGTTGCCAGTAGCGGCGTATCGTTTCGAGGCCTTTCTCGGCACTGCCCCGGGGAGCCGAGGCGAGAGCGATGTGCCGCAGCAGGCTCTCGGCATAGAGGTTGAGGCTGTGCACGTTGAGGCTGCGGGCCAGCTGGGCGAGCGACTCCGAGGGGTAGTCGAGCAGTTGGGTTTCGGGTCCTCCCTCGGTCGTTTGGCCTGCTTCGGTACAGGCAATGCCGGCCTGTTTCAACTGTTTGTGCAATTCGCGCAGGAACAGGCTGTCGGGATGGTCGACGGCCAGGTCGAGCCGATAGCGCGCCCACTGACGGGGAATGGTGCCGGTGAGGGTGTAGCGGTTGCCGATGTGGGTGACCGATACCTCTTCCCGGTCGCCGGGCAGGAGCCGGCTGTCGAGGTCGATGCTGCGCGGCGGCGTGATGCGGGCGGTCTTGTAGTTGTGTCCGTTGTATCGCACCTCGACACGTACCTGGTTGTCGCGGTATGAGAAGGCGTGGCACCCGGTGGCGTAGTACCAGATGAGATCCTCGAGCATCCACTTGGGCGAGACGGCCGGTCCGTCGAAAAGCGAATTGTCGACCACGATGGTCCCCTCGATGGCCCGGATGCGATGCGTTTGCAGGGCGTCGATTACCCGGTCGACAAACTCTTCGGCCGGGCGGCTGCCGTAGGCCGAACCCAGCGAGGGGTCGCCTCCGCCCCGTATCACCAGCGTGCCGTGCAGGGTCCCCGCAGAGTCGATTTGTCCGGTGTATCCCACGGTAGTCGAGGTGCGGTAGTCGGCACCCAGCAGCCGCAGGGCGGTAGCCGAGGTGATGACCTTGACGGTCGAGGCGGGAATGATGGCTTGCCGGTCGTTGTGCGACACGAGGGTTTCGCCCGTAGCCACATCGGTGATGCAGATGCCTATCGAGGCGGGCGTAAAGGCCGGGTCGGCCAGAAACGATTCGAGGCTTTGGGCCCGTGCGGGCGTATGCAGGAGCATGAATAGCGTGAGCAGTCCTGACAGGAAGATTCGTTGCATAATGTCTTGGTAATGTATGAGTATTGTCTTTGCAAAGATAGAAGATGAGAATTTCAGAAGCAAATTTTGTCGGCTGCTTTTGAGATAAATAGCCGGAGTAAAGGTTGGCAAAGTCGAACTATCTTTTTACTTTTGTTGCATCATTTAAACAGAAAGAAAAAAGAGAACGACAACTATGGTTTTGACCGAAAATAACTACGAGACCAGCCGCCGCGGAAGCATCGAAGTGATATGCGGCTCGATGTTCTCGGGGAAGACCGAAGAGCTGATACGACGCTTGAAACGGGCGAAGATTGCCCGTCAGAAAGTCGAGATATTCAAACCCGCCATCGATGTGCGCTACTCCGAAGAGAATATCGTTTCGCACGACAGCACCTCGATACTCTCGACCCCGGTAGACAATTCGCACAGCATTCTGCTCATGGCTTCGGGGGTCGATGTGGTGGGCATCGACGAGGCCCAGTTTTTCGACGACGGTATCGTCGAGGTCTGCTCCGAACTGGCCAACAACGGTACACGGGTGATTGTGGCCGGTCTCGACATGGATTTCCGCCGGGTACCTTTCGGCCCCATGCCGGCCCTGCTGGCCATCGCCGACGATGTGTACAAGGTGCACGCCATCTGTGTGAAGTGCGGCCATCTGGCCAACTACTCCTATCGGTTGGTCGATAACGACAAGCGGGTGCTCCTGGGCGAGAAGAACGAGTACCAGCCCTTGTGCCGCCGTTGCTACTTGCAAGAGATACAGGAACGTAAAGAGAAACATCACGAAGGGTAAACCGCAACCGCTCCGAGATTGTTAGATAAAAATATTGATACACAAAAATAGAGTAGCCATGACCGAACGCCAGCCATACACCTTCGACCGGGTCGTCCGTATTTTGTTCGGAGCCGTTTTTGTCGTGGGGTTGTTCTACCTCATCTATATCCTCCGCGGGGCGTTGCTCCCTTTTCTCGTGGCCTGGATTGTGGCCTATATGCTCAACCCGCTGGTCGAGTATAACAAACGGGTCTTCAAGCTGAAGGGGCGCGTGCTGGCCATTACACTCACCTTTGTCGAGGTGATTATTACCTTTGCGCTGCTGTGTGTGCTGGTGCTGCCGTCGGTTATCGACGAGATAGGCGTCATGCGCAAGCTGTTGAGCGACTACGTCTACAACTCGTCGAGCATCCCCTTCGTGCCGCAGGAGGTGCACGACTTCATCCAGCAAAATATCGACTTCAGCCAGTTGTCGAGCCTGCTCAGCCGGGAGCAGTGGCTCTCGATTATCGAGGATAGTTTCTCGGGGGCCTGGGGATTCATCACCGGTTCGGTGGGCGAGATTATCAACATCGTCAGCTGGCTCATCGTGCTGCTCTACATTGTCTTTATTCTGCTCGACTACGACAAGATATTGGTCGGGTTCCAACGGATGATTCCGCAGAAATACCGTCCCACGGTGGTCTCGATTGTCAACGACATCGAGGTGAGCATGAACCGCTACTTCCGCGGTCAGGCCGTCGTGGCCGGGCTGGTGGGCATCCTCTTCTGCATCGGCTTCCTCATCGTGGGGTTGCCCATGGCTATCGTGCTGGGGCTCTTCATCGGGTTGCTCAATATGGTCCCCTACCTGCAGCTTGTCGGCTTCATCCCCACCATCCTGTTGTGTCTGGTTTCGGCATCGGAGACCGGCACCAACTTCTGGTTGCTCTTCGGGGCCTGTATTCTGGTCTTTATCGTGGTGCAATTGATTGAGGACATATTCATCGTGCCCCGGGTGATGGGTAAGGTTACGGGGCTGAACCCCGCCATCATCTTGCTCTCACTCTCGATTTGGGGCACGCTGCTCGGCTTTGTGGGCATGATTATCGCCCTGCCGCTCACCACGTTGTTCCTGTCGTATTACGAGCGCTATGTGATAGGTGACGAGCCGGAAACTCCGCCCGAGGCGTCGGCTGGTTCGTCGACTCCGGATGAAGAGGTGAAGCCTGAGAAAGAGTAAAAAAACTGTTCTTTAACATAAATTTGCGGAGGTATCGTTTTGTAGAATCAAAAATTAGCCTTACCTTTGCAACGCTTTTACAAAAAGCACCAAGGTTAGATTCGCTAGCTCAGCTGGTAGAGCACAACACTTTTAATGTTGGGGTCCTGGGTTCGAGCCCCAGGCGGATCACCGAAAGACGAGCGACCACCTTATTGAGGCGGTCGCTCATTCTTTTTTAAAGCTCCGGCGAAAAGATGAGGGGGTGGAGAAAATGGATCAACGTAAAAGTTTATTTAATCTATTTTACTGGATTGTAAGGCTATAATTATAGGAGGCAAATTCTATATTCCCTATTTCAAATTTTCAATTTATTATTTTCTACTCTCAAATATTCTGACTTTCTTTTTTTTGGAGATTGTTATTTATTTTTATATATTTGTAAAAATACTGCGTATTTATTCTTTTATTAGCTAAATATAATTATGTTAAATCTTAAAATTTAGTTGTAACTAAACTTTTCTATGTCTATCTTTGCTCTCGAAGAAATAGAAGCTGTAAAAGGAAAACAAGTGTTTCATAAACTTGTTATAGATGGAAAATGTCCTTTAGACAAGTTTGAAATGGAACTGGAAGCATGTTATAAATCAGAGCTAACTGGTATATATGCTATTATGAACGATGTTGCTAATTTAAAGAGTGTCCCGTATCAGAAATTTCACTTTTATGATGATGCGAAAGGAGATTATCGGGAATTTGAATTCAAAAGCAAGCATCTGCGCATATATGGAATTACTCACGCGAATGGGAAAATTATTATTACAGGAGGAACTAAAGCTAACCAAAAGAAAGACGAAACCCTATTTCGCAAATTAAAAAAGGGCTATATAAATTTCAAACAAACCTCAAATAAAAGAACAAAAACATGAAGCGGGAAGATTTATTGAAGGATTCAGTTTATTGGACAACAAGCCTTCAGATGGAATTATATAGACAGATAGAATCGTTCATGCAGAAATATCGGATGAACCAGAAACAATTGGCCGAGTATCTCGGTTGTTCCAAAGGATATGTTTCTCAACTTCTTTCAGGAGATTATGACCACAAATTGAGTAAATTTGTGGCTCTTTCGTTGGCTATTGGTAAGATACCGAAATTCACTTTTGTAGATGTTGACGAGTACATTGAAAACGACAACTCCCCTTATACCAGTGTCGTTCCTAATGATATTTTTACTACTTCCCCCAATCGCGACCAGTTAATTCTTAATGATTACGTAATAGCAGCTTGAATATGCAGTCTATTTCATATAAAATACAGAAAATTAATGTATTACAGTTTGCTATATTCCCCGAGAAATTTATTAACGGGGAAAAAGTGCAAACATCTGCCTCTTTCGATTTTTCTTGCAATTTTGCTCTTAGTAGTATTCGATGTACTGCGACTATTAATTTTATGCAAAACGAAGAACTTCTCTTGACAACCGAGGTTCAGTGTTTCTTCAGCATTGCACCCGAGAGCATTGAGCAATTACAAGAGGAGCAAGAAATTCCCGTAGGTTTCCTACAATATATGGGCACCATTACTACGGGTACTGTTCGTGGTATTATCCATGCCAAAACCGAAGGAACTGTACTGAATTCTATTGTTCTTCCACCACTTAATTTGACAAAAACCATCACGGAAGGATTGCATATAGAACCATCTAAATAAAGGGATCCATCGTTTCAACTCTCTATAATACGCAGTTGTTTGTGGTAAGGTGCATTAAAAGTTTAACCCGTTACTCTTTTTTGGGGCGCTGATTTTTAATGGTTTGTAAATATTTTTTTCAATTGTTATTGTGTAAGTAAATCCACAGTTTTGTCCATACATATTGACGCCCCAGAATCGGGAGAAAGGCTCTTTTTTGTTGTGGCATGAGCGATATTCCGGCACGAGGTGCGGCACAAAAAAATCCCCGGGCCCTGCGGTGATGCAAGGGCCGGGGAGTGCGTGTAAATGAAGAGGGTAATCAGAATTTGTCGGCTAGGGCAGCAGCTTGCTGGCAGCCGTCGGTGTGGTCGATGTCGTCCACGTTGAGCACGCCGGGGATGAGGACTTCGCCTACCATCTCCCACTGCAGCAGGGCTGCGGTGCGTTCCATGGGGATGCGTACGCCGTCGAGTACGGTGGTGTCGTCCTCTTCGCAGCAGGCAATCAAGCCCCATTTCTTGCCGGCTACCTCTTTGCCGCCCACCACGAGCGAGAAGAGGCGGTCGATGGCTCCTTTGATCTGGGCCGGAATCGAATACCAATAGACCGGCATGGTGAATACCACGGCATCGGCCTCGAGTATGGCGGGGGCGATGTCGTTGAAATCGTCGTCGAACGAGCAGGCTTTGCCCGTTTTGTAACAGGTCATGCAGGCGTGGCAACCGCCTATCTTCAGGAAGGCGGCATCGAACCGGCGTACCGAGTGGCCCCGTTGCTCGGCTTCGTGGATAAAGGCTTCGGTCATGGCAAAGCTGTTGCCGTTTTTGCGGGGGCTGCCGGTGATGACTACTATTTTCATGGTCGTTTTTCTCCTTTCTTATTGTTGAATCGTATCGGAATTTTGGTTATAGGCTTTGGCTACGCACTTCCACTCGCCGTCGATTTTCAACAGCAGCAGGTAGTCGGTAAAGTCGATGCGTCCGCCCCACTTCTCTTCGAGCACGCGTACGACGGCTACCGTCTCTTCGAGGGCGACGATGTCGATGCGGGCATCGAAGTTCTCGCCGGCGCCCACGGTATCGACGTTGTGGTAGAACTGCTCGATGGAGCCATGTTCCAGTTTACCGTCCAGAAAGCCGAAGAGCACGGCCTCGTCGACAAACAACTCTTTGGCATAGCGGCTGTTGCCCTCTGCCACACTCTTGACAAACTTCATGGCAGCCGCTTCGACTGCCTTGTACTCTGCTATACTTGCTCTCATATTCGGTTGGGTTTTATGTTTGTTGCAAAGCTATGGGGTAATCCTTGTTTCTACAAGTACCGTAAAATTATTCGGGTACTGAAAATTTTTTCGGTATATCGCCATTTTGGGCAGTATGTTGTACATTTGTCT
This sequence comes from uncultured Barnesiella sp., assembly GCF_946496565.1. Classification (NCBI taxonomy): domain Bacteria; kingdom Pseudomonadati; phylum Bacteroidota; class Bacteroidia; order Bacteroidales; family Barnesiellaceae; genus Barnesiella; species uncultured Barnesiella sp. The sequence goes on along the minus strand of NZ_CAMMHD010000005.1, from coordinate 57,895 downwards.
TTGTAATCAGAAAGGAGTGCGATTATGTATGAGCGTAAGATACCTGTCGATTTGGATTGTCCCTTGCGGCTGACCATGAGTCTGATCGACTCGAAGTGGAAATCGTGTATTCTGGACGAACTCCGGTACCGGTCGATGCGCCCCAGTGAACTGCACAAGGCTTTGCCCGAGGCAACTCCGCGGGTGCTCGACCTGCAGTTGAAGGAGCTGGTCGAGGATGGCCTGGTCGAAAAGACCATTTATGCCGAGTTGCCGCCGCGTTCGCAATACTCCATCACGCCGCTGGGCATGACCCTGATTCCCATCATCGACGCCATGCTCGAGTGGGGTACGAAAAACAAAGAGCTGTTTGAGCGGAAGTACGGCAAGTGAGGCCGGTGGATTTTCTGTTTGAGACGGTATGAGGCCGCGCCTTTATCCTCTTTTTACAGAAGATAGGATGCGGTTCGGCCAAGCAAATAATGCAAGCATCTTTGCTTGTCGCTCACCTTTCACTATCTTTGCACCGGCTATGGGATTAGCCTTTAACCGCCTTTATGTGCTGATGATCCCTACTTGTGATACAATAATAAAATGACATTTTATGCTGAAGACATTGCTGATTGTAGGGGCCGGCAGTTTTACCGGGGGTGCGCTGCGCTATCTTCTTTCCAAAGCGATACAAAGCTGGGGCTTTCACTCGTTCCCGGTCGGGACCTTCTGGGTAAACATTCTGGGCTGTCTGGCCATAGGTCTTTTTTACGGACTGTTTGAACGGAACAACCTGATGAGTGCGAATCTACGCCTGTTTCTTACCGTAGGACTGTGCGGCGGCTTTACCACCTTTTCGACATTTATCAATGAGAGTTTCCAGATGATTAGGGATGCCAACTTCTTTTACCTGTTTCTCTATGTGGGGTTGAGTTTGTTGGGCGGCCTTTTCATGTTGTATGTGGGGTATTCCCTTGTAAAATGGTTGTGATATGGAATTGGGAAAAAAGTATAAGGCATTGCGGGTCTATTTGAGCAATACCGATAAGGTAGATCACGCATCGGCTTATGAGACGATTGCCTACAAGGCCCGGCAATCTGGCTTGGCAGGAGCTACCGTATATAAAGGTCTCATGGGTTACGGAACCAGTAGCGAACTGACTCCGGTCAAGTTTTGGGAGTTTACCGAGAAGGTGCCGGTAGTGGTCGAGATGATCGATGAAGAGAGCAAGATCGATGCCTTTGTCGAGCAAATGGCTCCGTGGTTCGAATCGTTGCCTAAAGGCTGTTTGGTTACCTGCCAGGATGTCGAGGTTCTCTTCCTGAAAAAGGGGGACAGACCGGCCGTTCGGTAGATACACGATGCAGTGCCCGCAGCAGTCGGTACCGCTATCTTCGCCGTGCCGGTAAAAAGGAGAAACGGGGAGGGGAGTCGAGATGAAGGAATCCCGGCTCACTCTCCCCGATTGCTGTCGGTTACAGGATGGCGTTAAACAGGTATCCCGACAAGATAATAAAAAGGGTGATGATGCCGAAGAAGATACCAATAAGTCGCCAGGTCATCACCTTTTTCAGCAGGGTGGCTTCGGGGAGCGAGAGCCCCACGACGGCCATCATGAAAGCCAGAGCGGTACCGATGGGTATGCCCTTGGCTACAAATACCTCGATGATGGGCACGATGCCGGCGGCATTGGCATACATGGGTACGGCCAGCACAACCGAGAGGGGTACGGCCCACACGTTGTCGCGCGACATGTAGTGCTCGAAAAATCCTTCGGGCACATACCCGTGCATGGCGGCCCCGATGCCTATGCCTATGACGATGTAGAGGAGTACCCCTTTCACGATGCCCCACGCTTCGCGCAGGATGGAGGGCAACCGTTTCACGAAGGGGGTCTGTTCGCGCTCCCAGGTGTTGAAGTCGGCCGAGGCGTTTTGTTGTATCTGCTTTACCCAGTCGCTCAGGTAGGGCTCCAGCTTCAACCGGCCCAGCACGAAGCCGCCAATCATGCCCAGCAGGATGCCGCTCACCACATAGACGAGGGTGATGCGCAACCCGAAGGTGCCGAGAAACATGGCCACGGCCACCTCGTTGACCAGCGGCGAGGTGATGAGGAAGGCAAAGGTGACCCCCAGAGGAATGCCTCCCTTGACAAACCCGATGAAGAGCGGTATCGACGAGCAGGAGCAGAAGGGGGTGATGGCTCCGAAAAGCGAGGCGAACAGATATTGCAGTCCGTAGAGGCGCCGCGAGGTGAGGTAGTCGCGCAGCCGTTCGATGGGGAAGTAGGCATTGACGATACCCATAATCGCACTGATGAAGAAAAGCAGGATAATAATCTTTATCGAATCGTAGAAAAAGAAGTTGAGGGAGCTGCCGAGCGGGGTGGCGGCACTCAACCCGAACAGGTCGTATACCAGCCAGTCGGCAAATTGTTGTATCATAACAGGCTAAGTTTTTTTGTTTGTAATATTACGAACGTTACGTTTAAAAATTTATCGTTCACAGGCACATCGGGGCAGTTCTTTCCCCAGAATCTCGGTCAGATAGAATCGGGAGAACCTCTCTTTTATCAGGTCGCGAGCCTGGATAAAGGCTTGCCTTATCGTCTCGGGCGACCCGGTGACTTCCGAGGGGTCCTCGATGCCGATGTGCAGCCGGTGGCGCACCTCTCCCGAGAAGGCGGGGCAACTCTCGCGGGCGTGGTCGCACACGGTGATGACATAGTCCCACGTTTCGTTCAGGCAGGTTGCGACATCGGTCGGGCGGTGATGGCTTATGTCGATGTCGATTTCGGCCATCACCTCGACGGCATGCGGGTTGACCTGCTCGGCCGGATGGGTTCCTGCCGAGAAAACTTGCAGATTGGCATCGAACGATTGTAAAAAGCCGTGAGCCATCTGGCTGCGGCAACTGTTGCCGGTGCAGAGAATCAAGATTTTCATATCCAATTGAGTTGAGTGAGTGCATAATAGATGCCGATGGCGATGAAAATGATTGCCACCAGGCGGTTGAACCATCTTTGAAAGAGTTGCATGCGGTTGTAGAATTTGCCTATACCCGCCACGCTGTATGCCAGTATCCAGGCCGCCACGACAACCGGCAGTCCGGTAGCCAGGGCAAAGACCACGGGGAGCAGATAGCCTTCGGGCTCGATGACCGACATGGGGATGAGCATACCGAAATACAGCACCCCGCTGGTGGGACAGAAGGCCAAGGCAAAGAGCAGACCGAGCAGCAGGCTGCCCCATGCGCCTCTCAACCGTTCGCTCTTGGCCGATGGCGAGAAGCCCCACCGGGCGAGCGGGAGTTTGTCGCCTATCAGCATGAACAGACCGATGAAGATAAGCAGTGGTGCAATCAGTTGTTCGCCCCACCGACTTATCTCCTTTTCGATGAGGAAGGTATCGGCTCCGCTTCGCAGGATGGCAATGAGTATGGCCCCCAGCACCGAGTAGGCGACTATGCGCCCGACGGTGTACAGAATGCCGCTGGCAAACATGCGGTTGCGGTTGGCCATGTCTTTGCCTATAAAGCCGATAGCCGTGATGTTGGTAGCCAGCGGACAGGGGCTTACCGCCGTGAGCAGTCCCAGCAGAAAGGCGGTGATGACGGGCATCTCGCTCTGTTCGAGCAGGGTTTGCAGATATTCCATGGGGATGGGGTTATTTCAGGAGTTGGACAATCGTCTCTTTTACCTCCTGCTTGAATAGCTCCGTGTGACTGCGTGCATTCCGGAATGCAAAGAGGGTGAGGTCGTTGCGGCTTTCCTTGCCGTTGTTCCACCCGTTGATGAAGAGCGACGAGCGGCTTACCCGATAGCGGTCGGCCAGTTTTTCACCGTCGGGGGTCGAAATGTCGATGGCCCGGAATCGTACTTTTCCCTCTTTGACTTGAGCGTTAAACTGTTCGTCTATAACTTCGCGGGTGCAGCTCTCGATGGCTTTGCAGGTGACACAGCGCTGTTTGCCGTGAAAGTAGAGCACCTCGACATAGGTATCGGGTGTGGTTTGTGCCAGGCTCGCCGTCAGGTAGAGCAGGAACGAAAGGGTGAGGAGTATCGGTTTCATGGCTGCTGCGTTTATCGGGTGAGAATGCTTTTTATCTCGTCGGTCGATATTTTGCCTTTGGCTACCACCTTTCCGTCGACGACAAGAGCCGGAAGGGTCATCACGTTGTAGGCCATGATTTTTATCAAGTCCTCCTCTTTGGTGAGGGTGGCCGTCATACCCAGCTCGGCGAGGGCTTGTTCTACTCGTTCATACAATGCTTTGCACCCGGCACAGCCGGTTCCTAAAACTTTAATTTCCATAGTTGTTGTAATTATATTAGTTAAACGTAATTCGTAGAATAACGAACAATAGGTTCGAAAAAAAAACGGGGGGGGCTGTTACGGGCAGCACTTCCCCGACGAGCAGACGCACTGCTCGAAGAACTCGCCGAACAGTCGGCGGGCCTTCTCCCAGTTTTGCCGGTTGATGCAATACCGCACCTTGGGTGTCTCGACCTCGCCCTGGATGAGGCCGGCCTCCTTCAGCTCCTTCAGGTGTTGCGATACGGTGGCTTTGGCGATGGGCAGCTCTTCGTGGATGTCGCCGAAGTAGCAGGTCTCCTGCTGGGCCAGAAAGTGCAGGATGGCCACCCGGGCCGGATGCCCCAGGGCTTTGGCATACCGGGCCAACTGTTCCTGAGTGAGGGTATAGTCTCGTTTTTCGTCCATAGTCAGAATTATTGTTCGCAAATATACGAACAATATGTTTGCCGGACAACAGGTCGCGCTCATTTTTTTCCCGATTGTATTACAAGACAAGGGCCGAGGCGTGCAGCCTGAACACGAGCCTGCGGTCGGTTGTTGTATCGTAGAGTGAATGTCCGGAGATGGTATAAAACTGTATTGTATTGAAAACAAAAAGATTGTGGAGCGCTTTGACGAAGAAAATGCACTCCTCGGCAAACTTGAAAAGAAACAATAAAAAGTTCTAAAAATAGATAGACCGGCAACTGCCGTTTTGGAGAGAGTGGTGAAATGGCCTATTTTTGCCACCCAATTCGGGGATTATTTAGAACCAATATAAATTTGGCCGGTAGATTGCTGTGGCGTATTGACCCTTAAAACGATTGATTATGAAACTGATTATGAGTGACCGACCTATTCGATTGAACATTCGAGACCATTCGGAAATAAAGTATATCGACCTCTCGTCGCTGAAGATAGCCAACTGTACAGGCTGCTTCGGATGCTGGACCCGTACGCCGGGCAAGTGTGTGATGCGCGACGATGCGACCCGGGTCTATCCCTATATTGCCGCCAGCGACCGGGTGCTCTATGTGAGCCGGATGATTTACGGCGGATACGATACGGTGATGAAGCGCATGCTCGAGCGGGCTATCCCGGTGCAGCAGGCCTTTATCCGCATCGTCAAGGGCGAGACGCACCATGTGCAGCGGGCCGTGGTGCCCAAGCGGGCTACGATTGTGGCCTATGGCGACATCGATGCCGAGGAGCAGGCTCTCTTCCGTCGGCTGGTAGCCCGCAATGCGAGTAATATGAGCTTCGAGAGTCACGAGGTGATATTCACCTCCGAAGCCGAGTTGGAAAACTGTGTAAAAAACATTGTGGAACTATGGGACGAGTAATGATTATCAACGGCAGCCCCCGGGCTCCGAAGTCGAATTCGAAGCGATATGCCGAGCTTTTTATGAAATACTGCTCGGCCGAGACGGTCTATTTCAACCTGACCAGACGCAATCATCGCGAGTTGTGCGAGCAGATGGCGGGGTATACCGATGTGCTCTTTGTCTTCCCCCTCTATGCCGATGCCCTGCCGGTGGGGTTCCTCGAGTTTCTGAAGGTGCTGGAGAGCTGTCCACCCGCACGTAAGCCGGTGGTCTCCATCCTGATTAACTGTGGTTTTCTGGAGTATACCCAGAACGAGATTGCCATAGAGATGATGCGCCTCTACTGCCGGAAGAACGGCTATCGGTTGGGGTCTATTCTGGAGTTGGGCAGCGGCGAGGCCATTCTGGGTACACCCTTCAAGTATGTAGCCGTGCGGGCCATCAAGCGGCTGGCACGGTCGGTAGCCCGGGGGGAATACCGCACGATACAGGCCACCATGCCGCTGAGCAAGCGGTTGTTTATATGGGCCTCGACGTACTATTGGACCGCGTTCGGCCGCAAGTTCGGCGTGTCGAAGAGCCAGATGCAGACGATGCAAATCGAGGACGGGCGGTTGCCCCACACGCCTCCGACGGGAGAGTGAGGCGCTGGCCCGGCTGCCGGCCCGGCCGATATGCAAGGGGCGGGGTGGTGATTTTTATTCCCGCTCTCTTGTATCACCTGTGGGGGAAATTGCTATCTTTGCACCCCGAAACAGAAAGGAATAGATTATGAATACCTTACCCGAAGATCCGATGATCTTGTTTTCGTTTATCAACACCAAGTTGCGCGACAACTATGCCTCGCTCGATGCGCTGTGCGACGACATGCACATCAGCAAGGCCGACCTGGTGGCCAAGTTGGGCAGTGCGGGTTTTGAATACAACCCCAGCCAGAACAAGTTTTGGTAACCGGTCGCACCGGCTCTTGCCCTCCCCGCAGGGAGAGTTTTGTGCCGTGGCCGGTTTGTGACTCTCTTTTGATTTCAGCCCGAGACCCGGAGCTGAATTTTTTTTTGCCTGTTCAGAACTTGAAGCTGATGCTCCCGTAAGGCATGCAGTTGTAGGGCCAGTGCACGGAGTAGAAGTCGAGCAACTCCTCTTCGGGCGGGTTGCCCACGATGTTGTAGAGTCCTACGCGAAGCAGCAGCAATTTGTCGTCCCCGAAATTTTTCTTGAACGAATAGCCGGCGTCTACCCGGTAGTTGAGCGGAGCCCGCCGGGTGTGGAACTGCTCGATGGGGAAGGGGTCGAAAGTTGTCTCGTCGATTTCGAGTATCTTGCCCGACCTCAACAGTCCGCCCAACGAGAAGGAGGAGCTGCTGTTGAGGTTGTAGGTGACGGCTCCGCTCAATTGGTGGGGGATGTCGTAGAGCGAGGGTATTTTCCCGTTGGCCTTCAGTTCGTCGAACCACTCGCGGCTGCGGGCATAGGTGTAGGAGAGTTGCAGCAACCAGTGCCGCCAGTAGTTGTAGAAATAACATTTGATGCCGTAGCTGTCGCCGTTGCCGGTCATGATGTAGTTGCCCCACTCGGTATCTTCGACAAAGGTCTCGGGGCGCAGGGCCACGATGTTGCGGCGGGTCTTGTAGTAGGCCGACAGCTCAAGGGCGCCGTTGCGCAGGTTGTGTTTCCACCCCGCCTCGTAGTGTTCCGACGAGCGTGGTTTGTACGACTCGATGCTGGGCATCCGGAAGTCGGTGGGCATGTAGAAGGTGTTGAACCGCAGGTAGTGGTAAAACTGCTCCATGCGCGAGAAGTTGAGATAGAACAGGTCGTTGGTCCACGGCGAGTATTTGAGCGAGAAGCGGGGCTGGATGCTGTAATAGTCGCGGTGCTTCTCGGGCAGATAGCCAATGAAATGGACTCCCACCTGGGTGAATAGTTGCGAAGTGATGCGGATGAGGTTGTCGTAGAAAATCGAGAATTGGTCGATGGGCTCGTGGCGCACACGTACCGTGTCGCCCAGGATGGCCAGGTCGTAGACCTCGTGGGCATATTTGGCTCCCCAACGGGTGGTGTAGATGTTGTCGTAGCTGTATGTGAACTCGGTCGATACGTTCATCGACTTGATGCCGCTGTGAATGTAGCTGCGTGTCGCGGTTTCGAAACCCAGTATTCCGGCATGCGCCACATTTTCGTGTGAGGTGTAGAAGAGCGAGGTGGTGTTGCTCAATTTCCCTTTCGAAAAGTTGTAGGCGAGCTGGTAGATTTGGTTGTTCCAGCGCATGGCCGTAATCTTCTCTTTGGGGCCGACGGGCATGCGGTAGATGTCTTGCGCATGGTAAGCCAGAGCCTTGAGCGAGCTCGACGGCGAGATGTCGTACGACAACTTGGCGTTGAAGTCGAGCGTCGAGTGGTTGAGGCGGTCCTCTTCGGAGAAAAACTCGTCGAGCAGGTCGAGCCAACTGCGCCGGGCACTCACCAGGTAGGAGAGTTTGTTTTTGAGTATGGGGCCTTCGAGCATGATCGAGGCGGCCGGCATGTCGAGCGAGAGGGTGCGCATGTGCTCCTGTTTGTTGCCGTCCTTGAGGTTTATTTCGGTAATCGACGAGAGCTTCCCCTCGAGTTTGGTGGGGAAGAACCCTTTGTGAAAGACGATATTCTTCACGGCGTCGCCGTTGAATACGGGCAGCATCAGGTTGAGGTGCCCCGGGTGGTATACGGGCACGCCGTCGAGCAGAAGCTGGTTCTCGTCGTATCCGCCTCCGTCGACCAGAAAGTTGTTGCCGGTGGGTATGCCGGTCACGCCCGGCAGAATCCAGATTTGCGAAAAGAGGTCGTTGCTGTTGAACGAGAGCATGCTCGAAGGAGCCAGTTCGTCGAGCGAGTTGCTCAGTTTGCGCGAATTCACGGTGACCTCTTCGATTTCGAAGAGCTGGGCATTGAGTTGGGGTTGCAAGGTCAGGTCGCGGTCGACGACAATCGTCTGTTCATAAGGCTCGTATCCCATGCAGGTGATGCAGAGTCGGTAACTCCCTTCGGGCAACGGCAGTCTGAATCGGCCGTTTTCGTCGGAGAGGGTGTACTGTTTCCGTTCGTTTTCGTCGTAAAGCGAGACGATGGCTCCGTAGAGCTTTTCGCTGCTTCCCTCTTCGCTGATGGTACCCGAGAGGGTGAAGAACTTCTCTTCGCCTATTTGTATGACCAGTTTGCGGGGTGAGATCTCGATGGTCTTGAAGCGGTAGTCCCGCAGGAGCTCTTTCAGCAGTTTCCCCACGGTGGTGACACCTGCCGTTTTGAAGGTGCACACCCGGTCGAGGTCGATCGACGAGGGGTTGTACGAGAGGGTGATGTCGCACTGCTGCTCGATTTGCTCGAACCATTGTAACACAGAAGCAGAAGAGGCGGAGACTGATATCCGCTCTTCTGCTATCGCAACGGGTCTTTTTGTAATTTCACCTAACGATGAATGAACCCAAAGTAGTGCTATTATAGAGAATAAGAATTGTAACTTACTCATAATAAAGTTTGTAGTGTCGCCCCTTTTCCAGGGTGTCGCATTGGCAGCCGCACACGAAAGCCAGTTCGGCCGCTATGCTCTCACGCTCGCTCACGTTGATTTTGGTGGTGACCGTGTTTCGGTCGAGCCCTTTACCGAGCTCTATTTTTACACCGGTCTGTTTTTCCACCTCCTGGACCACCGTGGCGATGGGACTGTTTTTGAAAACCAGTACCGAGTCGCCCCTCCCGAAGAAGGAGGCGGGGTCTTCGATCAGGCCCAGTGTCATCTGGTCGTCGGCGATTTCGACCTTTTCGTTGGCTTCCAGAATGACGTTGTTGTATGAGGTAGAGACCTTCACCCGTCCGCTCTCGACAAACACGCCCGACTTGTTGTCGTGAGCGGCATCGACGAGAAACGAAGTCCCCAGGACTTCGACCGTCATCTGTCCGGCAGAGATTTTGAAGGGGGCGTTGTCACGATTTTTTACGTGAAAGAACGCTTTCCCGGTGAGCTCTACCTGACGGGCGGTCCCGTCGTCGGCATATCGGAATGCCAGGGTTGCATGGGGATAGAGGGTAACCTCCGACCCATCGGGCAAAAGAACGTTTTCGGTTTGGGTTATATCGGCGTAGCGTACGGTTTGGGTGTCGGTCTCGTGAGAGAGTATCATCCAGGTAGTTATCAGTATGAGGGCAATGGCTGCGGCAGCGGAGTAGAACCAGGCTTTGTGCGAGAAGCGACCGATTTTCAGGGAGTGCTCCTTGAGTTGCGGTTCTACTTTGGCCCAGGCTTTTTCGGTATCGACCTTGAACGAGGTGTCGCTGAAGATAGGCATCTCGATAAGCCGTTGCAATCGTTGGCTCTCTTCGGGATATGCAGCTTTCCATTGATCCAGTTTGGCCTGCTGGGCGGCGGTGAGCCGTTCGTGAGCGAAGTGTTTGGCCAACAGTTCGTCTATGTCGTCGTGATTTCCCATTTTACATGCAGTTTAAGAAGATTGATAAAACGATTGAGATAAGGGCCATGCGCAAGGCGTTGTTTTCGGCTACATAGGTGCGCAGGAGTCGGATAGCCCGGGTCATCTGATTCTCTATGGTTTTCTCCGAAAGGTTCAGTTTCTCGGCAATCTCGCGGTATTTCATACCTTTGAGTTTGGCCAGTAAAAAGACCTCTTTGCATTTAGGAGGTAACGATGCGAGTGCTACTTGCAGGAGATTGTCGGGCGATTTCGCTTCGTCGGCTTCATCATAGATTTCATCAGGCGTGTCGATGGCGGCAGTGGGATAGTCGTCGATCGAAACGAAGGCGCCCTGTTTCTTGCGCAGGAAAGAGATGCAGTTGTTTCGAATAGCAGTGGTCATGTAGGCGGCAAACTCTTTCTCGGGCAAGGTATCTTTCCCTTTGTCCCAGACATTGATAAAGAGTTCTTGTACAATGTCTTCCGAGTCGTCTCGGTCCAGCACATATCCATAGGCTATATGGCATAGCCGAGGATAGTGTTTCTGGAACAGGGACTTGAAGGTTTCTTTTCTGGTCTCTCGCATGGGTAGCACTCGCAGGTTATGGGGTGATTAGAATCTCAAGCTTACGCCGGCGGTCACAAAGCCTTTGTATCCGAGGCCGGCTTCGAGGAATCCACCGATGCGTTGGTTGCCAACTCGCAGGGCGATGGGGTTTACCTGGTAGGCAAAGGTGGTAGAGAGGTCGCTCTTCTTGGCGTTGCTGGCGGCCGTCTGGTTCAGGCTCTTTTCGGTGTGGTTCACCAGATTTACACCGGCGGCAGCACCACCGTAGAGTTCAACGACACCGCGTTTGAAGTATACAAATTCGACCGTGGGCAACAGCATGAAGTTCAGGTCTTTCTCTTTCAGTGAGGGAGCCGTTTCGCCAATCAGGGTCAGCTTGCCGGTCGATTGAACGAATCCCAGGTCGGCACCTACTCTGAATTGGGCAATCGAGTATCTGTAACCCAGGCTGTATACCAGGCTCGATTTTTCGTCGCTGCGCTTGCTGCCTGTTACGGCGTCGCTCAAGCCCATGCCAAAGACGTTTGCAAGTCCGAGTGTGAGTCCGTCGCTGGCCGAGAGGCGTATTTCGTGGCGGGGCATAGACTGGGTGTTATGGGTGGTTTCTTGCCCTTTTGCTACGTTGCTGCTTACGGCTGCGCACAAAAGTAATGCAATAAATTTGATTTTCATAATTTGTTAATTTTTTTCGTTGTGTAAATAGTGAGCCGTTTTTTCTCTCCGCGTTGTGCGTGGTGGGAAGCCGGCTGCTTTTGCTTTCCCGTGTGGGTCGCTTAGCTATGTGATTTTGACCTTATAACGCCGGAGTTTGAAAATCCCCCTACCTGTGCTGAAAAAATTTTTCATAATTTTTCGTATCTATCTTATTATCAGCAAAATAAAATTTTCGGAATTATCGTTCCGGTTTTATCGCCTTTCGTAATATTCGAGGCGATTGTCCGGGGCATTGGGTTGCTTTGTCTGTTGACAGGGAGATTACAGAGATATTAAATTTTCGTTTCCTTTCGATTTCTGATTTTTTAATTTGCTTTTTGTTTCGAAATTTTCCCCTTTGAAAACCGTGGAGAAGAATAAAATTTGTATATTTGTCGATGTTGTAAACCATACCGATGATAATTATATGAAGAGGATAGATTTTCCCCGATTGAGTCGGCTGCGTGAAACCTGGGTAATACTCGCCGTGAGTGTAGTCTCAGTGTTGTCGGCTCAAACCTATCGGCCCATTTCGACCTGGCCCGCCGAGACGAATGAACGCATAGAGGAGTTTCTGCAAACGACTCTCTCGATTACCGACCGCAAGGTTGCCGTCTTCGATTGCGATGGTACCGTATTCGGGCAAGCCCCCTACTATCTGGCCGACGAGGCTCTCTATGCCTATGCCCAGACGCATTACCGGGAGCGCACCGACCGGTTGGCCCGGCAGAAGATGGCGATTATCGACCGCATGGTGAAGGATGGCAACAACGTGGGCAAACCCTATGTCGAGGATCGGGTCCATTTCTTCGCCGGCATGACTACCGAGGAGATTGCGACAATCGGTTACGACTGCTACATGCGCTCTTATAAGGGGAAAATGTATCCCGAGATGAAGGCCTTGATTGCCAATCTGAAGGAGTTTGGCTTTGAAGTATGGATTCTTACCGCCTCGCCCGAGTTCCTCTATCAGCGCTTTGTGGCCGACGAGTTGGGTATCCCCGTGACGCATGTACTGGGCGTGAAGGGGGTGGTGAAGAACGGTGTGATGAGCGACGAGATTATCATGCCCATACCTCAGGACGACGGTAAGGCACAGGTGATACCTACCTACATCAAGGCGGTGCCCCTCATTGTGGGGGGGAACAGTCGGGGCGATATGGACATGCTCAACGAATCGCGGGGATTGAAGATTGTCGTCAACCCCGACGATGTAACCGTGCGGGGCGAAGCCGACGGTCCCATGAACGGCCACACCGTGAAGTCGTATTGGGAGAAGGAGGGGGCCCTTATCGTCCGTTGCAACGATGTGCGCGATACGCAGGTCGATTTCAAGACGGCTCTCTTCGAGATAAGGACCAATGCCGAGAATATGAAACCTTGAACAAGTTATAAACCCAATAAAAACGTGAGATAACTATGAAATCGAAACTCTTTATGGCGGCTGCCCTGTTGCTGGCAATATCGCAGAGTGTCTGTGCCCAATACACCACCCATGCCGTAGCGCATCGGGGGTACTGGAAATGCGAAGGCTCGGCCGAAAATTCGCTCACCTCGTTGCAAAAATCTCATGAGGCCGGTTGCTGGGGGTCGGAGCTGGATATTTGGCTCACGGCCGACGGCAGGCTGGTGGTCAATCACGATGCCCATACACTCGACGGGCTGGAGATCGAGAAGAGCAATTTCGACCGGCTCACCCGTTCGAAACTGAAAAACGGCGAGACTCTCCCGTCGCTCGAGGCTTACCTCGATGCCGGCAAGAAACTGGCTCCCATGATTCTGGTGCTGGAGCTGAAAACCCAGTCGACTCCCGAGCGCAATATCGAACTGGCCCGGAAGGTGGTCGATATGGTGAAGGCCAAGAAGATGGAGGCGCAGGTGGAGTATATTGCCTTCAGCAACCTGGTGGGGACCGAACTGATAAAGCTGGCGCCCGAGGCCAAGGTGGCCTATCTCAACGGCGACAAGACCCCGGCCGAACTCAAGGAGTTGGGCTATACCGGCCTCGACTATGCCTATAAGGTTTTGAAAGCCAATCCGCAATGGATCGACGAGGCACACCTCCTGGGCCTCACCGTGAATGTGTGGACGGTCAACAAGGCCGAAGACCTGCAATACTTCATCGACCACAAGGCCGACTATATCACCACCAACGAGCCGGTGCTGCTGTTGGAGATGCTGAAGAAATAAGATACGACTGAACTTTAAATAGACGATTAGACCATTTCTCACGAGGGGGCTGTATCCGGGTATACGGGTACAGCCCCCGGTTTATTCGGGGGCTGGTAGCCGTTTGTAGCGGAAGGCGCACTCTACCCGGGGCGACAGCTTGCGCAACTTGAGAAAGGTGTCGGTCGATACACCGTATCCCCGGCATATCGAGCGAATCGACTCGCCTCGGGCCAGCCGCTCGATAATATCGGGCTCGTGGTCGATGAGGAGACGCAATTTGGTGATGCTCCCCTTGCGGCGGCCCAAGATTACCCCTTCGGCCTTGCGCAGGGCCAGCGCCTCTTTGGTTCGCATAGAGATGAGGTTACGTTCGATTTCGGCCACAAGGCCGAAGGCAAAGCAGAGCACCTTGCTGTTGATGGTGTTGTCGAAGGCATAGCCGTCTTTGGTCGAGTAGATGGTGATTTGCTTCTCGAGGCATCGGCCCATGATGGCCATGATTTCGGTGAGGGTACGGCTCAATCGCGAGATTTCGGTTACGATAAGGGTGTCGCCCGGTTTCAACTGTCTGATTACCCTTCCGAGTTTTCGCTCTCGTTGGTCTTTCTTTCCACTTACAATCTCGGTTACCCACCGGTCGATGTTCATGTCGCGAGAGCGGGCAAAACGTCTGATTTCGTCGGCCTGGTTGTCGAGGTGCTGTCTGCTGGTGCTGATTCTTAAATATGCAATTACCATACTGTATTGTTTTTTGTCGGAGGATAAAGGTATGGTATTTCCGCGAGGGTGAGAAAATGAGACTGCCCCGAAGATGGCGGGCTCGATGAGGTCGGCGGGTGGGTATAAAAAAAGGAGACAGGCGCGAGCCCGTCTCCTGTGTATGATGATCGATTGCTGTATTCGATTAGAATACCACTACTTTCTGGTGACCGATTACGTAGATGCCGGCAGGCAATTCTACGACGTTGGTGCCTTCAACGAGGTCGAGTTGACGAACTTGTGCACCGGTGAGGGCATAGATGGCAACGTGGGCAGCCTCGGCCGTTTCGATGGTTACCTGGCCTTTACCGTTGATGATCTTCATGCCGTTGGCTTCTACCGTTTCGATACCCGAAGCTACACCCTCTTTGATGCTGAGGTCGGTGATGGTCCAGCGGGCAGCACCTTCGGCCTCGGAGCAGGTGTATTTGAAAGCGAAGCGGATAGGAGCGGTGAGATTCTTCAACTCGATGTCGCCCGAGGGGGTAGTCTCTTGCGACGAAGCCCAAGTGGCCATGTCGGTGATTTCGGTCCAGGTAGCCTCGGCGGGTTGCGTCATGGTGCTGGGGTCGAAATTGCTCGAATAGAAGAGTTGAGCGTCAGGACCATTGAAAGCCACTTCGCTACCGAAGGAGAGCACGATGCTGGAGGCACTTACGGCCGGAGAAACGAGGAAAGTCTCGCCGTCGCCCTTGTTGTAGCCGTTGGCTTGTGCACCGTAAGAGGTCGAACCCCATTCGGTCGTACCGTAGGTAACATAGGTGAGCCATTCGCCCAGACCCGATTTGAAGTCTGTCGAGTAGGGCAGCGTAACCGACGCAGCCCGTACCGTCAAGGTGTATTGAGCGGCACCCTCTTCGTAGGAGTCATCGCCCTCGGTGGTAGCTTTGATAATCGTGGTACCCGGGCCTGCTACCGTTACGATACCTTCGGCACTGATGGTAGCCACCTCCTGGTTGCTGCTGCTGTAGGTAATGGGACGCTCGGGAGTAGCCGTGGCGGCACTGTTGTAGGTAAAGCTCTCGGTGAAGAATACCTCTTTGTCGCCGTTAACTTCGTTGAAGGCTACCGTTACGGCTTGTTTGCCGCTGTCGAGTTTGTAGAGGGTGAGGTTCTTCTGGCTGCCGGTGTAGCAGGCAAAACGGGGTGAATTGGTATTGTATTGGAGCTGACGGTCTGTTACGGAACCGTTTGTGCATGTGAAGAGGCCATCGGCAAACGTGAATGTCCAATCACAATTCTTTTCGGTGTATGCTTCGTAGATGTATGCGTTGTTGCCGCTACCTCTGTAACCTACGAAAATATTGTCGCCATTGCTGATTGACATACTGCCGTTGGCTTGTGTGGTGATGTCCCAGATAATCGATTGGTCGTCGGTTACGATTTTACCGTCGGTAAGGTCAACGTCGGTATACATGAAGTAGCTCTTCTCGTTGGTGGTGTTCATGGCTTTTACCGAGGTAGCATCGTCACTATCCTGGTATACGATGATGTACTTGCCATCGGTTACGGCACCGCTGGTCACTTTGGCAAAGGTCTTGATCATAGCCGGGTCAACAACAGTCAAGGTATATTCTACGAAAGAGGCTTCGTAGGTAGCCGTTTCGGCTACTTCGGCCTTGATGGTAGTCGTACCGCCGGCCACCAGTGTAACGAGACCGTTTTGAGCAATCGTGGCCACTTCCTGGTTGCTGCTGCTATATACGATGGCAGCGTCGGAAGCCGAGGTGGCTGCACTGCTGTAACTGCCCTCGGAGAGCTGTTTGGTTACATCGCCCGTGATGCCAGTAAAGGCCAGGTTGGGATTCGATTTACCCGATTCTTCGAGCTTGTAGAGAGTCAGGTCTTGTTGTCCCGATTTGTAAGTCGTGAAGCGAGGACTTGAGGGGTTGTACTTCAAATACAATACAGTTGATGAACCTACGCTTTTTGCTATAAATTCGCCATCCGATTCTGTGAAGGTCCAGTAAAACTTATTGTCTCCGTCGGCCCATGCTTTGGCAGGAACATTTTTTTCGCCCGAGCAGTAAACAAAAATATCACCGTTACTTATGGTGCTGCCGGTCTCGGTCGTTTTTATTTCCCAAACAATCGAGGCGTCGGGGTTGAGAATAGAACCGTCAACAGGACTTATATCGGTTGGATTGAAATATTTACCTGCATTCGTATTGTTCATTGCACAAGTTGTACCATAGGCAATCACATACTTGCCATCGGTCAGTTCGTCGAGCGTGGAGATTTTGGTATAGGTGTCGGCCCAACCTGCATTCATTCCACATAACAGCGTTACTAATAAGATAGCTGTGCGTAAAAAGTAATTTTTCTTCATAGATATAATTTTTAGAGTTCTCGTATGCTATATCTTTCGTTTTGAGTGCCTTGGTTAAGGAATAACAAAAATATAAAATAGCTCTTGAAAGTAAAAGCGTTTCGGGAAGAAACTTTCTTTTTTTAATGAAAATGTCATACCTTCCCCTCGGTTCGCCCACTTTTTATTTATTTTGCAGCATCTATTGACTCAAATAACTGACACAATGAAAAAGGAAGAGATAAAGAAACCGGTCAAGATTTTGTTTGTATGTCTGGGGAATATCTGCCGGTCGCCGGCTGCCGAGGGGGTGTTTCTGCACCTGGCGCGCGAGCGTGGGGTGACCGATTGTTTCGAGGTCGATTCGGCCGGGACTTACGGTGGTCATGCGGGCGATTTGCCCGACCCTCGCATGCGGGCTCATGCGGCCCGGCGGGGGTATCTGCTGGAACATCGCAGCCGCCCGGTGCGGCCCGACGACTTCGACCGTTTCGACCTCATTCTGGGTATGGACGATCGCAACATCGACACGTTGCGGTCGATGGCCGATACACCCGAGCAGACGGCCAAGGTGCAGCGCATGACCGACTATTGCCGACACTATCCGGTAGACTGTATCCCCGACCCCTATTATGGCGGGGCCGATGGTTTTGAAAATGTGCTGAATGTGCTCGAAGATGCCTGCGAGGGGCTTATCGACTCGCTCACCGAGGCGTAGCAATGCGGGCATGGTCCGCTCTCCCTCGCCTGTCGGCAGGCGGGGCGATGGCTTTTGCTGGTAGTGTCAGGCTTCGATACCGAAAAGATCTTTCAGGATGAGCCGGGTAGCGCCCGTGTGCGAGGCGATATAGTGGCCGGCGTTGTGGCTGGCAGTGGCCAGGGCTTCGGGGTTGTCGAGCAGACGGTCGGCCGTGGTGTCGAACTCCTCGCTCGAGGCGATGGCGAATCCGCCGCCGCAGGCTATCAGTTCGTGAGCCTCCTTGAACCGCTGGTGATTGGGCCCGAAGATGACGGGCAGGTCGTAGACGGCCGCCTCGGCAATGTTGTGGATGCCGGCACCGAACCCGCCGCCCACGTAGGCCAGCGTGCCGTAGCGGTAGATCGACGAGAGCAGCCCGAAGCAGTCGACAATGAGGCAGTCGCACGCGGTCACCTCGGCCTCGGTTGCCCGCGTGTAGCGCAGGGCGGGGCGTTTCAGCAGGCTCTCGATAAAGAGCAGGTGCGACTCGTGAATCTCGTGCGGAGCCAGTATGAGCTTGATGTCGTCGCGACGGTTGAAGTAGTCGATGAGGAACTCCTCGTCCTTGGGCCACGAACTGCCGGCGATGAGTACCTTTTTGCCCTGGGCGAAGCGCTCGATGAGGGGCAGCTCCTTGGCCGAGCGCCGTATGTCGCTCACGCGGTCGAAGCGGGTATCGCCCACCACCGATACGTTGGTGATGCCGATGCCGGCCAGCAGTTGGCGCGACTGTTCGTTCTGGATATAGAGGTGGGTAAAATTGCGCAGGATGCGGCGGAAGTAGCCGCCGTAGAAGCGGAAGAATACCTGTTTGGGCCGGAATATGGCCGAGATGATGTAGGTGGGGATGTTCCGCCGTTTCAGTTCGTTGAGGTAGTTGGCCCAAAATTCGTATTTGATGAATATGGCTTCGGTGGGGCGGGTGAGGTCGAGAAAACGCTTCACGTTGCCCGGCAGGTCGAAGGGGAGGTAGCACACCAGGTCGGCCCCCTCGTAGTTCTTGCGCACCTCGTATCCCGAGGGGGAGAAGAAGGTGAGCAGGATGCGGGTCTCGGGGCGCGCCTTGCGGATGGCCTCGATGAGCGGGCGGCCTTGCTCAAACTCGCCCAGCGACGAGGCGTGTATCCACAGGTATCCGCCCTGCGGGTCGGCCTTGCGGGAGAGGTAGTCGAAGATACCCTTCTGCCCCTGCGTCAGTTTGCGGGCCTTGGCGTTGCGCATGCCGGCCAGAGCGACCAGTTGTTTGTAGCAATATATTCCAAAATTATAGATACATTTCATAGCCAACCAAAAATTCTCTTGTCGGGTTTACAAGATGTTTTTCAGATATTCTCGTTTCTTTGTCTGCCCCCGGTCTTTCCAGGCCTGGTCGTCGAGATAGAACCGCACGATGAGCTGTTGTTGCAGGTCGCAGTGCCCCGGTGTGTAGTGCACGTTGATCGAGGCCATGCAGTTGAGGTAGCTCTTGCGGAAGATATAGGCATATACGTCGGTGCGGTTGTAGGTCGGTGACTGGTAGAAGGGGTCGCCCTGGTTGAGCTGTGCGCCCAACTGGGGATAGAACGGCATTTGCGCGCCCCCCTTGTAGAAGGTGTTGCGCAGCCCCAGGAACCGCCACTCGGCCAACAGGTCGATGAGGATGCCTTGCGGGTGGTGCCAGGTGCCCACGTTGCGCAGCCGCTCGAGGCTGACGTGGTAGCCCACCTTGAGGGTGAGCGTGTCGAGCGGGGTGCAGGGGGTGAGGTCCAGACCCACGTAGGGGCTGGCGATGAGGTCGTCGGTCACGGTGTAGCGGTCGTCCGAGTTTCGGGGGCGTGCCAGGTGGTTCATCACCAGATGCCCGCCTGCGAAGAGGTAGGGCAGGGGTTGCCACCGTCCGTTGAAGACCACCATGAAGGCCTCGCGTTTCACCTCGGTCTGTACCTGCCGCCAGTCGGCATAGAGCTCGGCAAAGCCCTTGGGGTGCACATACTGGAACAGGGCACCCGCGATGTTGGGGCGGAAGTAGGTGAGTGAATCGTATTGCAGGATGGCCGGTACGTTCTCGAGCAGTTGGGTGCGGGGAAACATACCCATCGACATGCGGAACCTCGACGACTGGTACCGGTAGTAGGCCGTGGGGTGTATGCGGGCATGGTCGGTAGAGCCGTCGATGGGCTGTACCCACGAGGCGCCGGCCATGATGGAGCTGTTGCCCATACGCAAGCCTATCTCGGGCGAGAGCCGCGTGCCGAAGAAGGTTTGCGACTCGACCTTGGAGTAGCTGTACTCCCGGTTGTCGAAGAAGGCGGTCATGTCGACACTCCACGCCACCTCCTGCGCCCGGGCGGGGAGCAGGGCGGCCACGAGGGCGACGAGCAGTAGCGTATGTGTGCAGCGACGATTCATCAACCCAGGTATTCGATGGCTCTCTCGATGCGTTTGATAGTCTCTTCTTTGCCCATGATTTCGGTGATGTCGAACATGTGGGGGCCTTTGCATTCACCTACTACGGCCAACCGGAAGGCGTTCATCACGTTGCCCAGGTGGTAGCCGTTGCGCTCGATCCAGTCGAGGACCACTTTCTCGGCATGAGCCGACGAGAGGTCGTCGAGGTTGCGCAGTATCTCGATGAGCTCGCGCATGATGGCGGGAGTATCCTCTTTCCAGCGTTTCTTCACCGATTTCTCTTCGTAGCTGGTGGGAGCGACAAAGAAGAAGGCGGCCTGGTCCCACAGCTCCTTGACGAAACTTACACGGCCCTTGACCAGTCCGATGATGCGGGCCACGGTAGCGGGGTCGGTTTCGATGCCTTTCTCTTTGAGGATGGGCATGAAGAGGGTCGTGAGCTCTTCGTTGCTCTTCTCCTGGATGTATTTGTGGTTGAACCATTTGCCTTTTTCGTAGTCGAATTTGGCGCCGCTCTTGCTGCACTTCTCGAGCGAGAAGAGTTGGATGAGCTCGTCCATCGACAGGATTTCCTGGTCGTTGCCGGGGTTCCAGCCCAGCAGGGCGAGGAAGTTTACGACAGCCTCGGGCAGGTATCCGGCCTCGCGGTAGCCCGACGAAACCTCGCCCGTCTTGGGATCGTGCCACTCGAGCGGGAATACGGGGAATCCCAGGCGGTCGCCGTCGCGTTTGCTCAGTTTGCCCTTACCGTCGGGTTTCAGCAACAGCGGCAGGTGGGCAAAGCGGGGCATGGTATCTTCCCAGCCGAAGGCGCGGTAGAGCAGTACATGCAGCGGGGCCGAGGGCAACCACTCTTCGCCGCGGATGACGTGCGAGACGAGCATCAGGTGGTCGTCGACGATGTTGGCCAGGTGGTAGGTGGGCAGGTTGTCGGCCGACTTGTAGAGCACCTTGTCGTCGAGAATCGACGAGTTGATGGTCACCTTGCCGCGGATGAGGTCATCGACTACCACGTCTTCGCCCGGTTCAATCTTGAACCGCACCACGTACTGGGTGCCGTCGGCAATGAGCCGGTCGACCTCCTCTTTGCTCATCGTGAGCGAGTTGCGCATCTGCATGCGGGTCGAGGCGTCGTATTGGAAGTTGGGTATTTCGTGACGTTTGGCATCGAGCTCGGCCGGAGTGTCGAAAGCGATGTAGGCTTTGCCGGCTTCGAGCAGCTGGTCTACGTATTGGCGATAGATCTCTTTGCGTTCCGATTGGCGATAAGGGCCGTAGTTGCCGCCGTAGCTCACCCCTTCGTCGAAGTGGATGCCCAGCCATTCGAGGGCTTCGATGATGTAGGCCTCGGCTCCCGGTACGAACCGTTGGGAGTCGGTATCTTCGATGCGAAAAATCATGTCGCCGTGGTGTTGCTTGGCAAACAGATAGTTATAGAGAGCGGTACGGACTCCGCCAATGTGCAGGGGGCCCGTGGGACTTGGTGCGAAACGCACCCGTACTTTTCTTTCGGTCATATTCATATCGTTGAAAAACGCGACAAAATTAAACATTTTTTTTGATTTAGCCTATATCCCCGCATATATTCTATGTGGGGCGCTGGGCCGGGCGGCCGACGGGTCGGCTACTCGTTCAGCTCGTTCAGGATTTTCTGCAGGGCCTCGTCGGTCTCGAAGAGTTTCGACTTGCAGAACTTGAGCAGTTCGAGCGACCGGGCGGTGCACTTTTGCAGCTCGTCGATTTCGTATTCGTTGTTTTGCAGTTTGGTGACGATTTTCTCCAGCTCGGCTATCGCCTGGGCATAGGAGAGTTCGGTATTCTGGGCCATATCGGTATCTATTTTGTTTTCGAAGGTTGGATGTTTTCGACCCGGCTGGTGACGGAGCCGTCGGCCAGCAAGGTTTCGAGGGTTGCGCCCGGGGCGACGTTGGCAATGCTCTTGACTACCCGGCCGTGGTGCAGGGTGAGGCTGTAGCCCCGTTGCAGCAGCGATTGGGGCGATACCAGCGTGACGGTGGTCTCCATCGTGTCGAGGCGGTTGCGCTCGGCGTCGAGGCGGGAGCGCAGGGCGTGGCGTATCTGCTCGAGCCACATTGCCGTCTTGTGCCGTTCGCCCGCGATGCGTCGCTCGATGAGCAGGGGCAGCGACGAGGTGGTGCGTTGCAGGGTCTGCTTCTCGCGCAGGATGCGGTTGCGCACTTCGTCGCTCACGGCCAGGGAGAGGCCGGCCACGTGCAGGTCGGCTTCGTGCAGGCGGGCTATAATCCACTCGGCCGCGGCGGTTGGGGTCTTGACCCGTGTATTGGCTACCAGGTCGATGACGGTATCGTCGCGCTCGTGGCCGATGCCGGTGATGACGGGCAGGGGGAACTGGGCGATGTTGGCGGCCAGCGGGTAGCTGTCGAAGCTGTTGAGGTCGGAGGTGGCACCGCCGCCCCGGATGATGACCACCCCGTCGAAGAGCTCTTCGTGGCAGGCAATGCGGTCGAGGGCTTCGATGATGGAGCTCTCGGTCTGCTCGCCCTGCATCGAAGCGGGGAAGAGCGCCGTGTATACTTTATACCCGTAGGGGTTGTTCTGAATCTGGTTCATAAAGTCGCCATACCCGGCGGCCGATGGCGAGGAGATGATGGCAAAGCGCTGCGGCAGTGCCGGCCAGACGAGCTCCTTGTTCATGTCGGCCACCCCCTCGTCGCGCAGTTGCTGCAGGATGGCGGCCCGCCGGCGGGCTGCATCGCCCAGCGTGTAGGCCGGGTCTATGTCGTGGATGGTGAGGCTGTAGCCGTAGAGCTCGTGAAAGACGGGGCTCACCGAGATGAGTATCTTGATGCCCGCCGTGAAGATTTGCCCGGTCGATTGCTCGAACCAGGGGCGCAGCAGGCGGAAGGTCGAGGCCCATATCGTGGCCCGGGCCTTGGCGATGGTTCGTCCCGTGGCCTCCTCTTTCTCGATAAGCTCGAGGTAACAGTGGCCCGAGGGGTGTACGCGGGCTTCGCTCACCTCGGCCCGCACCCAGTAGCGTTCGGGCAACGCCTCTTGCAGGGCGTCGCGCACACGGGCATTCAGCTCGAACAGCGATAACTCTTTTCGTGCTTCGGTCATAACCGTTGTATCTTTTGTGTCCAACTGTGTTGCCGACCGCGGGCCGACAGCAGGTATATTCCCTTCTTCAAATCGTGCAGGTCCAGTTCGGCCCCTTCGGGCAGACGGTATTCCTGCAGCAACGCCCCCTCCAGGTCGTAGATGCCGAGGGCGATTTCGCTCTCGTCGGGCGGCAGCGGGCCAATGGTGACGACGGGGCTGCCCTCCCGGTAGGTGAGTTGCAGCGGAGTCTGGCCGGTGCGGATGGTCTCGGTGCCCGAGCCTTGGCGGTAGGCGGCTTGGAAGTCGGGGATACCGTATCCCAGCAGGCTGTCGGGGGTGAGGTATTGCGAACTGTTTTGCCGGATGAGATCGATAATCTCCCGGGCCGAGAGGTGGGGCAACGCTTGCCGCAGGCAGGCGGTGAGCCCTGCGATGATGGGGGTCGAGAACGAGGTGCCGTCTTTCTGCAGCAGGTTCCCGTCGGGGTCGATGGTAGCGGCTCCGGCACCCAATGCCGCGACGTCGGGCTTGATGCGTCCGTCGGCGGTGGGGCCCACACTCGAGAAGTAGGCGCGTTGCCGCTCCCGGGTGACGGCCCCCACGGTGAGGAGCCCGTCGACATCGCCGGGCACGGTCAGTCTCTTCCAGTCGCCACCCCCTTCGTTTCCGGCACTCACGACGATGAGCAGTCCTTTCCGTACCCCCCGGGCGGCAGCCTGTGAGATGTAGGCGGTGCGGCCGTCAAGTTGCTCCCAAGTGTGGCTGAAGCGCGGGTCGTCGAAACCGGTGTAGCCCAGCGACGAGGTGACGACATCGACGCCCAGGCTGTCGGCATATTCGAGTGCCGTGGCCCAGTAGTCCTCTTCGGTGGGGTATTCGGTGTCGGTGTCTTCCGACCGCAGCAGCCAGTACGAGGCTTGCGGAGCGGTGCCGACGAAGTAGTTGCTGTCGTTGGTGAGCAGGGTCGAGAGTACCGACGAGCCGTGGGCGTTGCCGTTGCGGAAGTCCATTTCGTCGTCGATGAAGTCGTGGTAGCCGACGATGCGGTCGGGGTCGAAGCGCGGGTTTCGGTCGGCATTGAGGAAACCGCCGTCGATGACGGCGATGGTCATCCCCTCGCCCCGGAATCCGTCCCGGTGCAGCCGGTCGCCGTTGTGCAGGGCGATTTGCCAGGCGGCATCGCCGTAGGTGGTGTCGTCCGTCTCTTCTACCTGCTTTTGTCGGGGCCTCACGGTATTGCTGCTCTGCACGGGCGAACCCAGGTAGTCGTACCGGGCGACGAACGGCAGCCGCTCGATGTTGCCGAACAGGGCGGTATCGGTCAGGGCTATGGTGGCGGTGTTGAGCCATTTCGACACGGCCAGGATGCGACCGCCCAGTTGCGACAGCTGTTGCAGCCGGGTGGCCGGTATGGGCAGATCGGTCGAGTCGATGGCGATGCCCCACCTCTCGCGTTGGGCTACAGTCCGGGCCGACAGAAACTCATCGGGTCTGTCGAGAGAGTAGCCCGACTCTCCCTTGTTGCTGAACCACAGACGGTAATGCCACTCCTGAGCCTCGCTGCCGAGGAGCGTGGCCAGCACGACGAGCAGGGTGAGTAGACGTAGTTTCATTCCTTGTATTTTTTCAACAATCGTTGGTCGGCAATGATGCCGCCGCCGATGACGGTGTTGTCGCTGTAAATGACGGCCGACTGTCCCGGCGTGACGGCCGAGGCGTCGCTCTCGAAGCAGACGAGCCATTCGCCCGGAGTGTCGCCCTTTTGCAGGGTGGCCGGTATGGCATTGCTGCGGTAGCGTATCTGCACGTCGACGGGGCCGGCCGATTCGAGTATGCCGGGTGTTGCCTCGAGTACATCGGTGATGACCATGCGGCGGGTGAGCAGCTCGTCGCGGTCGCCCAGCCGGATGGTATTCTTGATCGGGTTGATGCGGGTGACGAACATGGGTTTGCCCAGAGCAATCTCGAGCCCTTTGCGCTGCCCGATGGTATAGAAGGGGAAGCCCTTGTGCTGTCCCAGCTTGCGGCCGGTCGAGTCGACAAAGTATCCGCCTCCCACCTGTTGGGCCAGATCGGGCAACTGCTCCCGCAGGAAGTCGCGGTAGTCGCCCGGGATGAAGCAGACCTCCATGCTCTCCTTTTTCTCGACTTTTTCGTGGAATCCTTTGCCCTCGACATAGCGCTTGATCTCCTCTTTGGTGACTCCACCCAGCGGGAAGATGGTGCGCGAGAGCTCCTCCTGCCCCAGCCGCCACAAGAAGTACGACTGGTCTTTCTTCGGGTCTACGCCCCGGGCCAGCACCCGGTAGCCGTCGCGGTCGAGTATGCGGGCGTAGTGGCCGGTCGCCACCCACGAGCAGCCCAGCCGGTCGGCCTCCTGCAACAGGTAGTGCCACTTGAACAGGCGGTTGCACATGACGCACGGGTTGGGGGTGTTGCCCTTGAGGTATTCGTCGATAAAGCCTTTGATGATGGAGCTCTTGAACTCGTCGCGCACATCGAGGATGTGGTGCTCGATGCCGATTTTCTCGGCCAGCTCCCGGGCCTCGAGGGCAAACTGCGGGATGGTCTGTCCTTCGCGGGGAAAGTGGCGGGGCAGGTCCCACATGCGCATCGTGAGCCCTACGACCTCGTAGCCCTGTTCCTGTAAAATCATGCAGGCCGCAGAGCTGTCTATGCCTCCGCTCATGCCTATCAATACTCGTTTGTTCGATTCCATACGTTTCATAAGGGTACAAAAATAGCTAACTTTTATGAGGCGGGGAGCAATTATATTCTAAAAAACATATAAACCTGAAATGTTAAAGTGTGGGGAGCTCTTGGACTATTTAACAGAAAAAGAATATCTTTGACGAAAATATTGAAAATATAAGCGTTTAGAAAATTACCTCTATTCGGAATCAGCAAAATTCTCTTAGGTGGGGTAATTGACAACTAAATGCCTGCGCTTGTTACATAAAGCAAGCGTGGGCCGGTTGTTTTATCCACCTACGGTTTTTGCTGGACCTCGAATAGGATAAACCATCGGGCTCACGCTTTTTATTTTTTATCAGGCTCTGTATTTCATGAGCCGCGACGAGATGGGGTTATAACAAAGAAGGGGAATTTTCGGTTTACTTTTTTTCTGCAAAAGGCCATAAACGAATACGGTATATGAACTACTTATTGGGTCATAGCTCGTATGCCGGTAAAATTGTTTGGTTAGGCTTTACGCAGAATGTCGAAGAGAGAGCTGTTGGGTGACAGCTTTCTCTTCGTTTATTTTTCGAGGAGTACGACGGCATAGGCCGAGATTCCCTCTTCACGGCCCGTGAAGCCCAGACGTTCGGTGGTAGTGGCCTTGATCGAGATGTCGTCGGGGTCGACGCCCATGCAGGCGGCCAGTGTCTGTTGCATGGCCGGGATGTGAGGGTTGAGTTTGGGGCGTTCGGCACAGACGGTGATGTCGGCATTGCCGATGGAATAGCCTTTGCCGTGGATGAGTTCCACGGTTTTTTTCAAGAGAATCTTGCTGTCGATACCGGCATATTCGCCAGCCGTATCGGGGAAGTGATAACCAATGTCGCGCATGTTGGCGGCCCCCAGCAGGGCATCGCACAGCGCGTGGATGAGCACGTCGGCATCGGAGTGGCCCAGCAATCCCAACGAGTGGTCTATGCGGATACCGCCCAACCACAGCTCCCGGCCTTCGACCAGCCGGTGCACATCGAAACCAAAACCTACACGTGTCTTCATCGGCGATGTCCTACCAGTTCTTTAAGTCCGTCCATATCGAACGAGAGGGTGAAACGAAGCGTCTGGTCCAGCGGGCTCGTCTGTGCGGTAGCCACCATGTAGGCGGCATCGATTTTCAGCACGTTGAGCGAGAAGCCGGCACCGAAGGAGAAGTATTTGCGGTTACCCTTGTATTTGTTTTCGTTGAAGTATCCGGCCCGCAGGAAGAACTGCTGGTTGTAGGAGTATTCGGCACCAATCGAAAAGTTGATTTCGCGCAACTCCTCCTTGAATCCGCCGGGGGCATCGCTGAACGACTGGAAGATACCCGAGATGGGCGAGGTGTTTTGCCACTTCTCTTTGGCCTCTTCATACTCGGCATCGGTCTCGTAGTTGGCTACCTGAGGTGTCGAGGGTACCAGCAGTTTGTTGAAGTCGAGGTTGAGCGAGAGCGTGTTGTAGTCGGCCAGCGGGAAGAGGAACGAGGTTCCTATCTTCAGGTTGGTGGGCAGGAAGGCACTTTCGTTACCCCCGTCATACGATACTTTGGTACCGATGTTCGAGATGTTGAAACCCAGTGACCACTGGCACTCGTTGCGGCCGATGATGGGGTAGGTGGTGTAGTAACCCGATATGTCGGCGGCAAAGGCCGAAGCACCCGAGGCGTCGGATACGCTCGACTCGTCGTAGTGGAAACCCAGGTCGGAGTAGATGTAGCGGAATACGACACCCATCGAGAACTTCTCGGAGAGCTTGCGCGAGTAACCTACATCGAAGGCCATTTCGTAGGGGGTGATGCTGTTCTGGGCATTACCCTGGTTGTCGGTGAGTGTGATTTCGCCCAGCGAGAAGTAGCGCAGCGAGGCGCTGATAGCCTGCATGTCGTTACTGCCCAGCTTCCAGTAGCCGGCCAGATAGGCCAGGTAGATGTCGTTGACCAACTTGCGCAACCACGGGGTGTACGAGAGCGACACACCGGCCTGGCTGTAGGCAAAGGCATATTTCGAGGGGTTCCAGAATTGCGAGTTGACATCGGGGTCGGTAGCCGCACCCAGGTCGCCCAACGAGGCACCGCGCGAGTCGGGCGTGATGCTCAACGAGGTGACACCGGTGTTGATGGGGTTGAATTCGTTTTTGGTCGTATTACCGCCGGCGGCAAGGGCACCCGTAGGGAAGACGAGCGACACGAGCGTAAGGAGTATGATATGCAAAAAGCCTCTTTTCATTGTACAAGGTATTACAAATTACATGTATATAATAAACAGAGATTCCCCCCGATTATTGCGTGATAACCACGATTTTTTTGGACGGCGTGGCGAGGGTCCCGGATTCGGTTTCGAGGTAGGCCCGGCATTCGTATCGGCCGGCCGGTACCCGTTGGCCGTTGAGGTCGAGCAGGTTCCAGGTAATCGGGAAGGGGTTGCTGCCGGTTGTCTCGCGATACCACACCTCCTCGCCCAGGCTGTTGACGATGGCGATGCGAGCCTGTTTCACCTCTCCGATTTCACGGCCCTCCGTGTCGAGACACGACAGGGTGGCCTGCTCGGTGACCGGGTTCTCGTCGAGCGAGAGGGTATAGCCCGAGGCTTCGGGTGTTATTTCGAAGGTGGTGTTGACCTCCGACGAGTTGCCTGCGTTGTCGAATACCCGGAGGGTAATCGTGTAGTTACCGCTCTGCAGGGTGGGCAAGGGGAATGCGAGTTCGCCGGTCGAGCCGTCGGTCGAGGGGCGGAAGTAACGCACAGGGTTGTCGTCGAGGGTCGAACCGTTGAGCAACAGCATCATTTGCCGGCCCAGCGTGTTGCCGGTGTAGATACCCGAGGGGTCGGACATCTGGCAATAGAAGGTGGCCGGGTTGGCTACCGAGGCGCCATCGGCATAGGAGCGGGTATTGACTTCGGCATACTGGATGGCAGGGCCTTGACTGTCGAGGGTTGAATTGCCGGCAATGCTGTCGACAAACAGCTCCTCGGTATATCCGTTGGCCTCTTGTCCCGACGTGGGGTCGCAGGCATAGAGGATGAGCAGGGCCGATTTGCCCGAATGGGAGTTCTCGACCGGCAGGGTGACATCGACGTGGAACCGGCCGTTCTCTACCGAGCCTTTTCCCGTGGAAAGGAGGTCGGGCCGATAGTTGTAGGTATAGGTCTTTTTATCCTGATGCGCCAGGGTGGTGAAGCTTTTCTTCTCGTCGTAGAGCGAGTAGTATACCTCGCCGTTGAAGTCGTCGAGGAGTTGGCCTCCGTAGTCGTATACCTCGCCTTCGACCGTGTAGCTTTTGCCGGGTTTCATGTAGACGGCCAACCGTTCGCCCGTGCTGCCGGCTCGGGTGATTTTCAGCTTGTTCTGCGGGTAGAATAGTCGCAAGGCTGGGTCGCCCAGAAGCACGAAATTGAGTTTGTTTTTATCGATTTCGGTATTGAAGTCGCGTTTGACCAGTTTCAAAACGTCGCCTATGCGCAGGGAGTTGCCGTTCTCGTCGCGCGACAGCAGCCGGTTCATCAGTCGCCGGTTTATCTTGTCGTTGCCGTCGGTATAGACCACGCGGGTGGTGGTGATGAGGGCGATGGCTCCGGCCGTGGGGTTGAGCAGCACGTTCTCTCCCGCTGTCAGGTCCTCTTCGTCGAACCGGGTATAGCTGCAGGTGATGGTGATGAAGAGGGGCCAGCGGCTGTTGGTGAGGTTGTCCATCTCGTATCGCGAGAAGAGGCCTTCGCCCGTGAACCCTACTTCGGCATCGTTATGGCCGATGTAGTTGAACACGAGTACCCCTTCGTCGAGATTCTTCATCAACTCCCGGTTGGCATCGGGGCATTTTTTCGAAACGGGGTCCAGGTAGTAAGAGTCGACATACACCTTGTTGACGCGGAACTCCAGCCGGGGGGTATCGGTGTTTTCGAGTAGCAGGGTGTCGCATCCCTGGTCGGCCTGTTTGGTGTGTACGGCTTCGTCACCGTCGTCGGCTGCTATGCAGAAGGTATTCTTCCACGGGCCGAGGTCGGTGTTCTGTGCATACTGGTAGAGTTTGTCTACGGCCAGTCTGGCGGTCTGGAGCGAGGTTACGGGGTAGCGGCCTATGCCCAGACACACGCGGTCGGTCTTGATTTCCGTGCCCGAACCGTCCTCGAGAAATCCGAAATAGTCTTCTACCACGAACGATTCCCGCTCGTCGATGCTGGTCTTCGACTGGTAGGTGAGCAGGCTGTTGCATTGCGGGGTATGCAGCGAGGCCATGGCCTGGCGGTTGTTGTAGGAGCCGTCGCCGAAGAGCAGCAGGTAACGGGGGCGTTCGCTCTCGTTGGCAGCCCGGTCGTAAAACATCTTCATCAATCGGCGATAGGCTGTGGCGTCGGGGGTTCCCGACGAAAATTCGTTGAAAATCTGCTCCTGGTCCACGACCAGAGTCGTCAGTCCTTCGGCTTGATGCAGGCGGGCTACTCGCTCGGCTTCGCTTCGCAAGACGGTGGGGGTGATGATGGTGAGGTCGGGTATGGGCGATGCGTGCAGATTCTGGTTCTCGACCTGCTTGACGAAGGTCGGTGAAGGGAACGTGTAGCCGGGGTCGAAGGCGATGAACTCGCGCAGTTGGATGTCGCCCGGGACGAAGCGGGTAGTTTGCCCGTCAAAGGCGGTCGCGACTTGTTGCGGTGCATGAGGCGTGGTGATGTCCCACACCTGCGTCGAGTCGGTGGTGTTGCCTATCTGATAGCAATCGTTGTCCCGGCGGTTGATGAAGCGGAAGGCAACCTGTCCGTCGTAGAGTTGCAGAGCCCTTCGGTAGTTGAGGCGAATGTAGTCGAGGTAGGCATACTCCGATGGACCGCTGTGTTCGTAACGCAGCCCGATGGTCGACTCTTCGGTAGCCTGGCCTACGGTGTGCAGCGGAGTGGCCTGCCGCAGAAATTCGTGTGAGTCGTAGTATTTCGAGATGCGGTTGGCGGTGCCTGCCGGCAGTTCGGTGCCGTTGTATGATATGTGTATATAGCCCTCGCCGCTGCTGATTTTGGCCCCGAAGTTCACCCGTATCTTCAGGGTGGCCGATTGGGCCCCCGTCAGGTGAAAGGTGAAATCCTGCTCGGCGGTCTGCGTGAAACTCTCGCCGAAGAAGTTCTGCCCGGTTTTCCCTACCGAAACGAGCTCCTGCTCGTGTACCGTGTAGGCGTCGTAAGTCGAGACGGCGCTCTCGTTGCCGGTGGGTATGCCGTTGCGGAGGGGCATCTCGGCAGCCGGTACCTCCCGGTCGGTGAGGAAGTAGTAGGCGTGGGTCGAATAGGGGTGCAGCCGGTGGGCAAACTCGAGGTTGACGTTGTCGAGCGTCCAGCGGGTAGTCCCGGTGGAGTAGAAATAGAGTTTGCCGTTGTGCCGCCAGAGGGGAATCTGAGGCAGGTCGTCGATGTAGTTGTCGTCGTTGGCAAAGAGCTCGTCGATGACGAGACCCCCGTAGCCGAAGAGCTTGACCTTCGACGGGTCGGAGAATCCCCACGCTGCGAGCTGCTCGTCGGTAATCTGGTAGATGCCGGCCTCGTCGGTCGATATTTTCACCCAGCTCCCTTCGGCCAATACCGAGGTTGCCGCATAGTCGCTGCCGGGCCGGCCGAAGGCCTCCGGGGCCAAGAGCAGGCAGAGTGCGGTAAGTATCGGTACGATGATGTTTCGGGCAAAAGGACGCATGGGTGTGACGGACGGGCTATTTGACAAAGAAATCGAGCACTCGGGTATCGCCGATGAACCCCTCGATGTGGTCGCCTATCTTCACCGGGCCTACTCCGGCGGGAGTGCCCGTAAAGATGATGTCGCCGATTTTGAGGGTATAGAACTGGCTCACGTAGGCGATGATGCGGTCGATCGAGAAAATCATGTTGCGGCTGTTGCCCTGTTGCGCCGGGACGCCGTTCAATCGCATGGAAAACTCTATGTTGTCGGCCTTGGGCGGCATTTCGGGCAGCGGCACGAACCGGCCGATGGGAGCCGAGTAGTCGAACCCCTTGGAGATGTCCCACGGGTTGCCCGTGCGCCGGGCCTCGGCCTGTATGTCGCGGGCCGTGAAGTCGATGCCTACGGTCACGGAGTCGTAGTAGCGGTGGGCAAACTTGGGGGCGATGTTTTTTCCCAGGCGGGAGATGTGAAACACCAGTTCGGTTTCGTATTCGATGCGGTTGGAAAACTGGGGCAAGAAGAAGGGTTTCCCGTCTTTGAGCAGCGAGGTCTCGGGCATGGTAAATACAACGGGTGCCTGCGGCAACTCCTGTTGGGCCATTTCGGCATTGTGCGATTGATAATTCCAGCCAACGGCAATAATTTTCATAGGTAGTTACTTGATGTTGTTCAGCCGGTTGAACATGACGGCCAAATGGGCATAAATCGATGTGTTCTGGATGACGATGTGCTTGGGCACGCGTATACGATAGGGGGTGAAGTTCCATATCGCCTTGATGCCTCCGGCAATCATCTCTTCGGTAGCACTTTGGGCTTTGTCGATGGGGACGGTGAGAATCCCGATCTGCACGCCCATCTCCTTTTGCTTCTGGGCAAACTGGGAGAGGTGGTAGATGGGTATGTGGTTGACATAGGTGCCGGCCAGCTCGGGCTTGATGTCGAAGCCGGCCACCACCTCGAGCCCGTATTGCGACAGACCCGAGTCTTGCATGAGGGCGGCCCCCAGACTACCCACCCCGAAGATGAAGGCCTTGTGCATGGAGGTGAATCCGAGAAACTCTTCCAGTACGGCAACCAGCGAATTGATTTCGTATCCCACCCGGGTTTTCCCCGAGATGTTGATAAATGAGAGATCCTTGGCTATTTTCGACGAATCTACGCCAATCTCTTTTGCTATCTGTGTGGAGGAGACATACTCCTCGCCTTTGGTTTGCAGCAATTTGATGTAAGCCAAATACCAGGGGAGCCGGCGAAGCGAGGGCTCCGGTAACTTAACGGTAGATTTCGAATCAGAACTGTACATCTTCTTTCATCTGTTTTATCCCTACAACGAAACGACGAACCGCCGGCAGAAACGGGTGCACGCCCGATTATGCCGGAGAGGGGCTGTTTCATTTGATTTACAAAGGTATAATAAAATACCGAATTTTGGGACAAATAAGATTTTTTAGCCATTCTTTTTTGTCGCGGAGCGGGTGCCGCCCGGCTTGTGCGAGGCGGTTCTGCTGTTTGTGGCCCGGAGGGTCGGGCTCCGGGGCTATCCGTTCTGGCAGAGACGTTTGAGCAGATTGCGGTCTTCGGCCAGCAGCTTGCTTATCTCGAGGTGTATGCAGGCCTCGTCCTTGAGCAGGCCCGAGGTGCTCGAGTTCTCCTCGACATCCCAGGTGAGCAGGATGGTCTCTATCTTAAGCGCCTTGAGTTTCTTGATGAGCATCTCGTGGTCGGCATCGCCCGTAATCAGCACCACATAGTCGAACTTGCGGAAGAGGGCCAGCTCGTAGGCCTCGAGGGCAAACCACACGTCGATGCCCTTCTCGATGACGGTTGTCTCGCCCTCTTTGCGAATCTCGCGCAGGTGTTTGTAGTGGAAGATGACGTCGTTTTCGATGAGCGTGTCCTCAAACTTGCGTTCGCTGTACAGCAGCCGTTTGTCGTGGGCGTTGTTCACCCGATAGCGGCCGCGGAAGTAGTGGCTCTCGGTGATGTGGCACGAGGCGGGCGCCACCCCGCTCATCCGGGCTATCTGTTCCCGGATGAGTGTCATCAGGGCACGCAGGTTTATGTTCAGGTCGAAGTGGTCGCTCAAGGCTTCGTTCACCTTGGCGTAGTAACCTCCGTCGATAAAGAGTCCAATCGATTGATAGGTGTTGTTCATGGTGTGTAATGGTTAAGTTCGAATCTTTTTTCAGACCGTGCTATTGCCCGGTGACGCAGAGCTTCTTCGAGCGGGTGGTCTCGTGCTCGTTGTCGGTCGAGATGACGGCCTTGTAGAGGTAGATACCGCCGGGTACCCGTCGGCCGCTGCTGTCGGTCAAGTCCCAGTTGACGGGGTATGAGCGGTACATGTCGGAGAGTCCCTTGCCGGTGTATCGCCATACCTCCACGCCCATGAGGTTGTAGACCGAGATGGTCACGTTGATGAGGGCGTCGGGGCGGTTGTGCCGCAGGTAGAAGTTGGTCGATGTGCTGGCCGGGTTCTGGTCGGCATAGAGGTCGTAGATGACGGGCTTCAGACCGGCCTGTACGGTAAAGGCGATTTCGATTTCCGACGAGTTGTTCTCGGTATCCCATACCTTCAGCCGCAGGGTGTGGTTGCCCTCGCTCAGGTCGCTCAGCGGGTAGTTGATGTAGCCGCGGCCGAAGTCGCCGATGGCGGGGTCGAAGTACGATGCCACGTCGGTATAGATGGTGTGGTTGTCGAGCGTGACGGTCATCTGGTGGCCTATGCCTGCATCGGAGATGTTGATACCCGAGGGGTCATACACCTCGGCTACCAGCAGGGGCGACTCGTTCACGACATCGCCATTCTGGAAGTCCTGCGAGTTGAGGAAGGCGTAGTAAATCTCGGGCCCGTCGAAGTCTTCGTTCGAGTCGTCGTTGAAGCCGCCCACGACGAAGTTCGATTCGTTGCCGCTCCCCTCCTGGCCGGCGTCGTTGTAGCTGTAGAGGTTTATCAGCCCCTTGTCGTCGGCAAAGTTGATTTCGCGCGGCACCTTGAAGGCGATTTCAAACTCGCCCCCCACAATCGAGTCTTTGCCCACATAGAGGCGGTTGCTGCGCTCCGAGAACTCGAAGGCTTTGCCCTCCTCTCCATACCCGTGGGTCACCACCGATACCTCCGAGTCGTAGACCGTGGGGCAGATGATGCCGTTGTAGTCGGTGACCTTTTGCCCTTGCGGGGTGTAGATTTCGCCCTTGATGAATACCGAGTCGCGGGCCTGGATGGTGGGCGTCGTCTGGGTGATGTCGTAGCCGTTGATTTCGGTTACCTTGATTTGATAGTCGGGATAGAGCAGCCGCAGGGCCGGGTCGCCCAACAGGGTATAGTTCAGTTTGTTGCTGTCGGTCTGTTGTATGCTGCACTTGGCCTCGCGCAGGATGTCGCCCAGGCGGGGATACTCGTGGTTTTCGTTTCGCGTGAATATCTGGTTGGCCACTCCCGTGTTGAGGTAGTGGTTGTCGCTGATGTATACCACGCGGGTGGTGGTGATGAGGGCGATGCCTCCGCCGCTGGGGTTGAGGCAGAGAATCTCGCCGCCCGAGGTATCCTCGTGGTCGTAGCGGCCGAAGTCGCAGGTGGCGGTGATGAAGAGGGGCAACCGCTTCAGATACATCGACTGTATGTCGGTGATGTTGAGCAGGTCTTCGTGGGTCCAGGCCACGGTGCTGCCGTGGCCGATGTAGTCGACTACGAGCACTCCGTCGTCGAGTACCTGGAAGAGTTTCTTCTTGGCCGAGGGATAGGTGCGGCCGGTCGAGGTGATTTCGGCCGTATAGGCATCGGTGTAGATTTTGTTGATGAAGCAGTGGGCGTCGCTGTTCTCGAAGATGGAGCAGATGTCTTCGGCCTGTTGCATGTGGATGGCGTAGTTCTCGTCGTCGGCTACGACACACACCTGGTTTTTCCATGACCCTTTGTCGGTGTTGGCCACGTAGGCGGTCAGCTTGTTTACCATATCTTGAGCCTCCTGTTCGCTTTTCACGGGCAGACGGCCCACGCTCACACGCAGCTTGTCGGCAGCGATGCGGGTACCCGAGTCGTCGTCGAGAAAGCCGAAGTAGTCGTCGGTCGTGTAGGAGGCCCGCTCGTCGTTACCGCTCCCGTGCTGGTAGGTGAGCAGGGTGGGGTATTTGATGTACTTGCCGGTCTCGCCTATCTTGCGGTTGTCGTAGAGTCCCTTGCCGAACAGCAGCAGGTAGAGCTGTTTGCCGTTGACGCCTCCCTCGCGGTCGAAAAACATCTTCATCAGCCGGCGGTAGGCCGTGGCGTCGGGGGTACCCGACGAAAATTCGTTGAACACCTTTTCGTGGTCGATGACGGCCACCTCCATGCCGTCGAGCTGGCTATGCAGCTGGGCAATACTCTGGGCATAGGAGAGGTACTCCTTGGGGGTGAGAATCACCATGTCGGGGGTGGCCATGCCGTGCAGGTTCTGGTTGGCGACGGACTCGACAAACGACACCGAGCCTACGGTGGCCTGGGTATCGAAGGCCACATACTCTTCGTGAGCCTGCAAGGGCACGAACCGGGCATTGCTGCCGCTCACCGCGGGGGTGACGGCGACCGGGCGCTGCGGGTCGGTGATGTCCCAGATTTGCGTGGTCGAGGTGTAGCCCTGCAGGTTGTAGCAGCTGTTTTGCGGCACCTGTTTCAGACGGAACTGGATGCTGCCGTTATAGAGCTGCAGCTTGCGTTTGTAGTTGAAGCGGAAGTAGTTGAGCCGGGCCAGGGAGAGGCTTCCCCCGTTCTGGCGGAACAGAAGCGAGAAGGCCAGCTCTTCGCTGTCGAGGTTAATCTCCTTGAGGGTCGAGGTGGCTTTGAAAAATTCGTAAGAGCTCTCCGAGCCCGAGGCGAGGTTGTCGGTCGAGCTTTCGGGCAGAGTCTGCCCCTGATAGGTGAAGACCAGTTTGCCGGTGCCGCCTATGATTTTGGCGGCAAACGAGGTGCGCAGTTTCACCGCCTCCGAGTTGTCGACACCGGGAAGTTCGAAGGTGAAGTTGCGCGAAGTCGTGTAGCGGAAGTCTTCGCCCAGGAATACACGGCCCGTAGCGCCGGGCGAATAGCTCTCTTGTTCGTAGACGGCATGCTCGTCGAACGAGGTGATGTCGGTCATACCCGTCGTGGCTCCGCCGTCGCGTTGGCCCAGGGTGGCGGTGGCGCTTTTGCTGTCGGTCAGGAAGTAGTAGCCGGCCGTAGAGTAGGTGTTGGTCTCGTGGTCATACTCCTGAGTCTTGGCGTTGTAGCTCCAGGTCACGGGCCCTTGTGCATAGAAAAGAATCTTGGAGCCTGTATTCAGAGAGGGTATCTGTTCGAGGTCGTCGGGGTCGTCGTCCGAGAAGGTTTCGGGCAACATGGCGCCGCCATACCCGTATATGGTCACGGCAGCCGGGTTGGAGAATCCCCATCGGCTCAACTCCCGGTAGGTGATTTGGTGGATACCTGATTCGGAAACGGCAATCTTCACCCACAGTCCGTCGGCCAGTTGCGACTTTGAGGCGTAGTGGCTGGCATTCAGCGCCTGCAACGGGCCGGTTGCCAGGCCGATAAGCGTCAGGCACAGCCACAAATGCAGCCGGGTGAGCAGGTGAGGTATATATAATGTGTGTCGTGTAAATGCTTTCATCGTATCTTATACAACGGAGAAGTCGTGCGATTATTGCAGTCGCGTGAAAATATAGTCGATTGATTTGGAATATTCAGATGTAGTTTAAATATTTGGTTTACAGATTGATATGGTGGTTTTTGACAGCGGGCTCGATCGTTGTTGCCCGGGTAGATTGTTGGTTCAATTGATAAAAAATGTTTTTTGAGCGATTATCGGGCCGATAATTTTGTTATAAATTTGAGGAATTGCATAAAAAATGTTACATTTGCTTGTCATTAAAAATACAGTTTTCTAATACAATATTCTTATGAAAAAAATTACTTTTTTTAATTTTAAGAAGTTGGTAATGACGGTTGTAGCCTTTATGGGTTGCGTGTCGTTATCGTATGCACAAGGGGATTGGACTTTGGTAAGTGAAGAAGATTTGACCTCTGAAGTTGAAAAAAAGACGAGCGAATTGCTGTCGTCGCTGCCCGAAAATTATTATGCCAATATCCCGGGACGCGGTTCTTATGGTGAGTTGAAATACAATGTCAATTATAAGGAAAACGGCGTTTATCCGCTCTATCTTATTAGTAATGGAAGCCGTGGCGACTTTTTCTGCATAAAGAGTACGCTCGAGCCGGGTGAGTATCGGTTTACGTTCCGGGCAAAATATCCCAGCTCGAAGAATGTGGGAAACCTGGGCTTCTTCTATTCCAAGGGCGATCCTGCCAGTGCCGAGAAGGTATTTGTGGGTGAGAACGTGGAATTAACAAACAGTTATGCCGATTATACCTATGTGTTTACGGCCGACGAGAGTGCCAACTACAACATGGGGTTTGCCGCCAATGTCCCCGTTTCGGGTTGGGCTTACTATGCTTTCACTTCGTTTAAGTTGGAGAAAAACAATGCTCCTGTAGAACCGGACCCGGTTGTAGAGGCCAGCTACGACGACTTTGGCAAGCCCACAGCCGGTACTACCGGTAACAAGCGGGCCCAAACTAAAGGCGAAGTGCTGAACGGTGTAGGCCTGTTGGCCGAATCGCCGCTGACTTTCACTCCCACCGGAACGAATGCTAATCAGGCTTGGGACAATAGCGACACTCCTATCCTGGCCAATCCCGGTGCCACTTTCGATTTGAAGGTTACTTATTCCGATGCCTGGGGTAGTTTGACGGTATTCCTGTTGAGAAGCGATGTAACACCGAGTGCTGCCGACAAGATTTTCGGTACTTACGAAGGTAGCTGGTACGAAGGTGTTCCGGGTACGGGCGAACTCTATACCAATATAAATAACGACTCGCAATCGGGTGCTACGGCTTCGGCCACCGACAAGACGGCAACCTTCCCCATTACCATCCCGTCCGATCTCTCGGTAGGTGAAATGGTGGTTATCCGTTTCATCATCTGCAAAACGGCCGAAGGTGCTACCTATGACGGAGACCCCTGTTCTACGACGGCTACCGAGTTGAACTACTGCGACTATGTAGTCAAGATTGCCGAAGAGGGTGCTGCCACGCAATATGGTGCTGTGACGGTAGATGTTCCGGCCGACAAGGGCTCGGTTGAAATCCAGGCTCTCAACGAGGCCGACAACACGTGGAGCGAAGTAGCCGACCTTACTCAGGTTGCATACGGTACTCAGTTGCGTGCCGTTGTTACGGCTGCCGAAGGTTATGCCGTAAGCAGCGTGACGAAAAACGGCGAGGCTCTCACGGCCAACGAAGACGACAGCTATTACTACTTTACGGTCGAAGAGGAGAGCGTAGCGATTGCCGTTACCTTCCAGGTTGTATCGGGTATCGACGAGGTTGAAGCCACGGCTGTTTACTACGCTGCCGGCGTGCTCTATGCCGAAGGCGCACACAGCGTGAAGGTTTACGACCTGAGCGGCCGTGTAGTGATGAGCGCTGCCGATGTCGATGCCGTTTCGGTATCGTCTTTGGCTGGTGGCGTTTACATGGCTGTAGTAGACGGAAAGGTTGTTAAATTCGTGAAATAACCGATTTTAGCCACACCATACCGAGGGAGCTCCTGCAGACGGGGGCTCCCTCTTTTTGTATTTTCACTCGCCTTTCACTATCTTTGTTACACGAAGATAGGATGCGGTTCGGCATAGCCAAACTTGAAAAACAAGTTTTCCCGTTTGTCTCTGCTCTCTCCTTTCGCTATCTTTGTTCAAGAGTATGAATCCAAGAAACAGCAGCAATGAAAAAGAATAACGACTGGAAAGATAGGCTCAATGTGGTCTATTCGACCAATCCCGATTTTAAGTTCGAAACCGACGAAGAGGTTGAACCCGATACGCTGGAACCTGCCCGTCAGAAGTTGCGCATCTCGCTCGACAAGCGCAACCGCAACGGTAAGTCGGTCACCCTCGTGACGGGTTTCGTGGGTACGGCCGACGACCTGCACACGCTGGCCAAGAAGCTGAAAACCAAGTGCGGCGTGGGCGGCTCGGACAAGGACGGCGAGATTTTGATACAGGGCGATTTCCGCCAGAAGGTACTGGAACTGTTGCTGGCCGATGGGTATCGGGCCCGCATAATCTGAGAGGAGTATCGCTATGCTGCACATCTACAAGGCATCGGCCGGGTCGGGAAAGACCTATACCCTCACGCTCGAATACATAAAACTGCTGTTGGGCTACCGCGACGAAGAGGGGCACTATCGCATCTACCGCAAGAGCGATTCGGCGCATCGGCGCATCCTGGCGGTGACCTTTACCAACAAGGCCACCGAGGAGATGAAGCACCGCATCGTGGCGCAGCTCGACCTGCTGGCTCACCACACCGGGCGGTCGCCCTACCTGGGTGAACTGACGCGGCTGTTTGGCTGCGGCCCCGAGCAGGTGCAGGCGACGGCAGCCGATACGCTGTATGTGCTGCTGCACGACTTTTCCTACTTCAACATCAGTACCATCGACCGCTTCTTCCAGCAGGTGTTGCGCAACTTTACCCGCGAGGTGGGGTTGCAGGGGAGTTTCGAGGTGGAGATGGACAACGACTTCGTCACCGCTTCGGCTATCGACCGCATGTATTCCGACCTCTCCGACGACGACCAGAAGGGGCTGCTCAACTGGTTGGTGCACTATGCCGAGGAGCGTATCGAGTCGGGCAACTGGTGGAGCCTGGGCAACCGGGCCGACCGCAAAGACGACCTGCGCGAGTTGGCCGGCGAGTTGTCGAAGGAGAATTACAAACTTTTCCGCGAGTCGATTCTCGCCCAGATCAAGGACAAAACGGTGCTCGACCGCTATCTGCGCGAGATGCGCCGGGTGAAGAGCGAGTATGAGTCGCTCTTGCGTGAGTTGGGCGAGACGGGCCGCGAGGTGCTCGACCGGCACGGTGTGGCAGCCGAGAGTTTCAAGGGTAAGAGTAATTCGTGGGCTTTCTATTTCGACAAGTTGGCCGGCGGAAAATTCGACCCGCCTACCGCAACTTTCAGGGGAAATGTCGACAACGGCGACAACTGGTTCGTCAAAAGCAGCCGGCCCGGGTGCTTCGACGCACTGTATGCCGAGCTCAACCCGGTGATGCAGACGATTGTCGATGCCTTCGGCGAGCCCTATGTGCGCTACAATACGGCGGTACAGAGCTCGAAATATATCTATGCCCTGGGCATTCTGGTCGATATAGACCGCCGCATCGAGGAGTATGAACGGGAGCACAACGTGCTGCTGCTCTCCGATACGGCCGGTATTCTCAACGAGGTAATCAACGAGAACGATGCCCCCTTTATCTACGAAAAGATAGGGACCCGGGTCAACCACTTTATGATCGACGAGTTTCAGGATACCTCGAATCTGCAGTGGGGCAATTTTGCGCCGCTTATCGGCGAGAGTCTCAGCCACGACTATACCGACCTGATTGTGGGCGACGTGAAGCAGAGCATCTACCGGTGGAGAAACTCCGATTGGTCGCTGCTGAACGAGGGGGTTCAATCGCGTTTTCGCCCGTCGCAGTACGAGGAGCGGACGATGGATACCAACTACCGCAGTTGTGCACGCATAGTCGAGTTCAACAACCGGATATTCGGTCAGGCGGCCGAGCGGTTGCAACAGGGGCTGGAGAGTGAGGTGGCCGAGTCGGCTCTGGTCGATGGCAGTTTCGAGGTGAAGGTGCGCAAGGCCTATGCCGATATAGCGCAACGGGTGTGCGGTTCGAACCTTGCACGGGGTGGACGGGTGTCGGTGACGATGTGGGAGGCCGATACCCGCGACGACTTTTGCGAAGAGGCCCTGGCGCGTATCCCCGACCTGTTGCGCGACCTGCAGGACCGGGGCTATTCGCCCGGCGATATAACCTTCCTGACCCGTACGGCCCGTGAGGGTACGCTGCTGGTCGACCTGCTGTTGCGCCTCAACGAAGAGAACAGCGACCCGCGCTACCGGTTCGATGTCATCTCGAGCGAGTCGCTGCTCATCAAGAACTCGCCGGTCATCGGGCTGCTGGTGGGTATTCTGCGCTATATCCAGAACCCCTCGGACGAGTTGAACCGGGTGATGGCAGTCTATGAATACAACCGGCAGCAGGCTGCCGGCAGCGACGAGACGGCCGCGATACTCACTTACTTCGAGCGCCACGGCGATGTGGGGCAACACCTCGACGACGACTTCATGCGCTTTGTCGAGAGTGTGCGCAAGGAGCCGCTCTACGAGATGTGCGAGCGCATTATCGCCCGCTTTGCCCAGGTCGACGACGAGCGGGGCGAGCGGGTCTATATACAGGCATTCCAGGATTATGTGCTGGAGTATTGCCGCACGCATACGGCCGATTTGGCTTCGTTCCTGGCCTGGTGGGACGACAACGAAGACAAGCTCTCGGTCACGACCCCGCAAGAGCAGGATGCCATGCGGGTGATGACCATACACAAGTCGAAGGGGCTGGAGTTCAAGGTGGTGATTATCCCGTTCTGCAACTGGAAACTCGACCACCGTACCGACAAGACCAATTTCATCTGGTGCCGCACACAGGGCGAGCCCTTCTCGCAGATTCCCGTGTTGCCCCTGCGGTATGGCAGCCGGCTGGCCCAGACCTACTACGCTACCGAATATTTCGACGAGAAGATGCACGCCTATATCGACAACCTCAACGTGGCCTATGTGGCCTTTACCCGCGCCGGTGAAGAGCTGCATATCTTCGCTCCGGCCCAGAAGAACCGGGGCAAACGGGAGAGTGTGGGCAGCATATCGGCGTTGTTGAACGAGATACTTTTCCCCGACGGAGGCGATGGGGGAGACCTGCACTACGAGGAGGGGAGCGACTGGCGGGCCGAGGTGCGGCCGACGCCGGAATCGACGGCCTTGACGCTAATCTCGGGCCCCTATCGCTCGATTGAGCCGGGCAACCGGCTGCACTTGCGGTTGCAGGGCAAGGGTGTCTTTGGCGAGGGTAACGACCGCGCCTACGGTACCCTGATGCACCGCATCTTGAGCGAGGTCGATACCCTCGATCGTCTGGACGAGACGGTCGAGTCCTTTGTACAGACCGGCGAACTCTCGGCAGCCGAGGCAGCCGAAACTCTCGAGAAACTCGAGGCGTGGCTGGGCGACGAGCGGGTAAGGTCGTGGTTTCTGCCCGGGGCCAAGGTGTGGAGCGAGCGGGAAATCTTGCAGGCCGACGGCTCGTTCTATCGGCCCGACCGCGTGGTCGAGACCCCCGACGAGGTGGTGGTAATCGACTATAAGTTCGGTGCGGTAGAGCGTTCGTCCTACAAGAAGCAGGTGCGCACCTACATGCAGCTGATTGGCGAGATGGGCTATGCCCGCGTGTCGGGCTTCATCTGGTATCTTTCGTTGGGAAAGATAGAGGCGGTCGAGTAAATACAAGGCTCTGTTTTTTGGATATACCGCATAATTGCCCTTACCTTTGTGCGGTAATACCGTTATGCTAAAAGCTTTTTAAACAAGATGAAACACATGACAAGATTGTGGATTGCCGTTGTCGTGGTCCTGTCCATGCTACCGGCACGTGCCGAAATCACGCTCCAGTCCGTAGCCCGCGATACGACAATCGATGTACGGCCGCTCAACTCGTGGCAGCGGTTCAACCAGAAGGTCGACCGGTTTACCTCGACCAAGGGCTTCCAGATGACTTACGTAGGGGTGCCCCTGGTGGTTGCCGGTGTGGCTACCATACCGGGGCGCGAGCGTTTCCGCCAGTTGCGTAACGACTATGTACCCAAGTTCAAATACGAGTATGACAATTACCTGCAGTATGCTCCGGCTGTGGTGATGCTGGGGCTGAAAGGTTTCGGCGTAGAGAGCCGCAGTTCGTGGGGTCGCATGCTGGTATCCGATGCCTTTTCGGCCGCCATCATGGCTACGGTGGTCAACACCATTAAATATACGGCACATGTGCAGCGCCCCGACGGCAGCAACTACAAGTCGTTCCCCTCGGGCCATACGGCTACGGCCTTTATGACGGCCATGATGCTGCACAAGGAGTATGGCGACCGCAGTCCCTGGTACAGCATCTCGGCTTTTACGGTAGCAGCGGTAACCGGCGTAAGCCGGCAGTTGAACAATCGTCACTGGGTTTCCGATGTACTGGCTGGTGCCGGCATCGGTATCCTGTCGACCGAACTGGGCTATTACCTGGCCGATCTGATATTCAAAGACAAGGGTTTGAATCTCGATCCTACCTACTACCCTTTGCTCGAGAAGCCCTCGTTTGTGGGCCTCTACATGGGTTTCTCGTCGGGGCTGGGACGCATAGGTCTCGGTAACGGCATGAAACTCAATACCGGCATTGGCAGCCGGATAGGTGTGGAGGGAGCCTATTTCTTCAACAAATACATCGGGTGCGGTGGTTTGGCTACGGTGTCGAATATTC
This sequence comes from uncultured Barnesiella sp., assembly GCF_946496565.1. NCBI lineage: Bacteria > Pseudomonadati > Bacteroidota > Bacteroidia > Bacteroidales > Barnesiellaceae > Barnesiella > uncultured Barnesiella sp. The sequence continues at coordinate 14,358 of NZ_CAMMHD010000005.1, read as the reverse complement.
CGGTTTCGCTCAATACCCGGCCCGATGCAGCACTGGAACCTATCGACGAGGGGCGGGCCATGGCCGGTGTTTACTTGCAATATCCCTGTTCGAGTCGCTGGTCGTTGGGCGGAAAGGTATTGGCCGGGTACAACTATATCCCGTCGAATGCCCTGAACTGTGAGTCTATCGAATTTGGTCGCAACAGCTTCGTATGGAGTACCGGTGTGTCGATTGGTTACATGATGAAGCGCAACTTCGGGGCCCGTTTCTTTTGTGACTACACCTCGGCCTTGGTCTCGTACAGCCTGTTGCCCTCGCAGGAGTTGGGCGTTTCGGAGGCTCGCTCGGGGAGTAGTGCTATCCGGTCGCTCACGTGGGGAGCTTCGGCCAATATTCTGTTCTGACAGGTATCGGCCGGAGGAGCCGATATAATATGAAACGGGGCTGCATCGTCGGATACAGCCCCGTTTCATATGTCGGATAAATTTTTTTAGAAAGGATGTCTTTCGTCCGAAACCGTCAATTTAGCACGACCTTTTGCACGACGGCTGGCCAGTACGCGACGACCGTTTGCAGTAGACATTCTCAAACGGAATCCGTGTTTGTTAATTCTTTTTCTGTTCGAAGGTTGAAATGTTCTTTTCATTGCCGTTATATTTTTATCGTTATTATTCCTTTTTTCGGACTGCAAAAATAGATACTTTTTTTTAATAAACCAAGAGATTACCCATTTTTGGGGATTTTCTTTTTGAGATTTTATTGATTTAGTTTACTTTTGTACCTCGAAAGTTCAGAAACAAAGAATAATATAAATACAAAACAGTATACAAAGTATGATTAACTCGCAAGACATTAAAAACGGAACCTGTATCCGTTTGGACGGAAAGCTCTATTTCTGTGTAGAATTTTTACATGTAAAACCGGGTAAGGGAAACACGATTATGCGTACCAAACTCAAAGATGTGGTATCGGGTCGTGTGCTTGAACGCCGCTTCAATATCGGTGAAAAACTGGAAGATGTACGGGTAGAACGTCGTCCGTATCAGTTCTCGTACAACGAGGGTGAACACTATCACTTCCTCAATCAGGAGACTTGGGACGACCTGATTATCAACAAAGACCTTATCACGGGTGTAGACTTCCTGAAAGAGGGTATGGTTGTCGAGGTGGTTTCCGATGCTTCGACCGAGACGGTGCTCTTTGCCGAATTGCCGGTAAAGGTACAGCTCGAGGTGACCTACACCGAGCCGGGTCTCAAAGGCGATACCGCTACCAACACCACTAAACCGGCTACGGTCGAGACGGGTGCTACGGTACGCGTGCCTCTCTTTATCGAAACGGGCGAGATGATTGTAGTCGATACTCGCGACGGTTCGTATATCGAGCGTGCCAAATAAAGAATCGATTCCGCATTCATGCCATAAAAAAACGGGTCTCGTGCAAACGGGGCCCGTTTTTTTGTGCCCGATATGTTTCGGCCCAGCTCTTGGATGGGTGTTTGAGATGAAAGATGTATATCTGTTTCACGGATATAGGAGCCGGTTCGGCATAGTCGAATTTGAAAACTTGTTTTCTCATTTGTTTCTGCACTTACCTTTTTATATATTTGTACGAAACAGAATATTACCGTTATGCCCTATTTCTCGATTATTGTACCGGTATACAACCGGCCCGACGAAGTGAGCGACCTGCTCGCGAGCCTGTCGCAACAAACCTGTAAGGATTTTGAAATCGTCTTGGTCGAAGATGGTTCGACCGTGCGGTGTGCCGATGCCGTGGCGCGTTACGAGTCGTCGGTCGACATACACTACTATTATAAGGAGAACGAGGGGCGTAGCATTGCTCGCAACTACGGTATGGAGCGGGCATCGGGTCGCTATTTTATCTTTTTCGATTCCGATTGCGTGATACCGGCCCGTTACTTCGAGGTGCTGAGTGCGGCCTTGCAACGACACTATACCGACTGTTTCGGAGGTCCCGATGCTGCTCACGACTCGTTCAGCGACGTGCAGAAGGCTATCAACTATTCGATGACCTCGTTTCTCACTACGGGTGGTATCCGGGGCGGGAAGGTCCAGCTCGAGAAGTTTACCCCGCGTACCTTCAACATGGGCTTTTCGCGCGAGGTCTACGAGCGGGTGGGCGGGTTCCGCGAGATGTTCAGCGAGGACATCGACATGAGTACCCGCATCCGTCAGGCCGGATTCTCCATTACCCTCATACGCGATGCCTTTGTCTACCACAAGCGCAGGGTGAACCTGCGGCTGTTTTTCAGGCAGGTGTATATATTCGGGATGTCGCGCATTTCGCTCTACCTGCTTTACCCCGATACGCTGAAGCTCGTTCACTGGCTTCCGGCCTGTTTTGTCGTAGGGGCGTTGGTCATGATTATAGGGTCGCTCTTCTGGTGGCCGGCCATTCTGCCGTTGGTTGCCTATCTGTTGGCGGTCTTTATCGTGTCGTGGTGCGTGAACAAGCGGCTCAAAATAGCCGCGTTGTCGGTGGTAGCCAGTCTCATACAATTGTGCGGATATGGTGTGGGTTTCTTGAAAGCCTACTTCTTGAAGGTGATACTCGGCCGCGGTCGGGACGAAGCCGAAGAGGTGCGCCTGCGTAAAGGAAAGTAGCCATGGACCGCAAGCGCGACAAGTTGAAGATAACCGAGTGGGCGGCCGAAGACCGTCCGCGCGAGAAGATGATGCTGCACGGCATCCGCTCCTTGAGCAATGCCGAGCTGATAGCCATTCTCATCGGGTCGGGCAATGTGGACGAGACGGCAGTGGAGCTCTCGCAACGCATTCTCAATGCGGCAGGCAACAGCCTGAACCGGCTGGGAAAATATGGTATAGACGATTTCGTGAAACCGTTCAAAGGGATAGGCGAAGCCAAGGCCATTACCATTATGGCGGCGTTGGAAATAGGGCGCCGCAGGCGCGACGAGGAGTTGCCCAAGCGTCCCGCCATTACCCACAGTGCCGATGTGTACAGCCTCATGCGGGGGCAAATGATTGACTTGCCGCACGAGGAGTTCTGGGTGCTCCTGCTCAACCGGGCCAACCGGGTAATTGATACCTTGCGGGTAAGCCAGGGTGGCACTGCGGCGACAGTAGTCGATGTGAAGCTGATCATGCGGTCGGCCTTGCAGCAGTTGGCCTCGGCCCTGATTCTGTGTCACAATCACCCGTCGAACAATTTGGCTCCCAGTGGTGCCGACGATAAGGTAACCAGCAAGATCAAGGCGGCTGCCTCGCTTTTCGATATTGCCGTGCTCGACCATATTATCGTGGGCGAGGAGGGCTACTTCAGCTATGCCGACGAGGGGCGGATGTAGTGTCTTTTTCTCGTAATACTTTCAATGGTATCATAGGTTTAAAATATGAGGGGCTGTGCCTGAATTTGTATCGACACAGCCCCTTGTCTTATGGAAAATGTTTTGTAATCTTATTTCTTGGCAGCGGCGTAGCGTTTGTTCAGCAGCTCGACCACCTCGTTGGTGATGTCGTAGGCGGGGTTGATGTAGAGAGTGCTGGCGTTGTTGAAGATAGCCTCGTATTTTTTGTCTTGGTTATACTCTTTGATGAAGGTGTTGATCGAGTCGTTCATCTGCATGAGCATCTTTTGTTGCTCGAGCATGTTCTCGTTGTCGAGGCGTTGAGCGTACTCTTGCAGGTCGGCAGCTTTCTTTTCGAGGCGTTGATACTCCTGTTGAGCTCTCTCGGGCGAGAGGAAAGCGTTGTTTTGATATTTGCGTTGGAAGTCGTCCTGCTCTTTTTTTAATTGACGAGCCTTTTCGTTGATTGAGGCGCGGGCGTTCTCCTGTTTGTTGATCATCTTTTCGTTGAGATCTTTTGCATAGTTGTATTTGGAGAGCAAAGAATCTACGTTGATGTAAGCGATGGGTAATTTCCCTTCGAAGGAGGCCGACGATGCGGTGTTGTTGGAGGGTTGATTCGATGCGTTTTGTTTATTGCCGCATTGTACCATCAATAAAGAAACGGCAATCACAGCTACAGTCCGGATTGCAAGAGTAAAAGTCTTCATGTTATTTATCAGTCTAAAATATTATATCGTTATATAAGTTTCTCCTTCCTCTCCTGTGCATCGGTAGAGACCGCGCAGGAAATACCCTTTTTACGCAGGTATTTGTTGTCGCTGATGTGCGGGCTGGGGAACCTGCCTCCCTTGACGAAGAAAACCCGTATGCCCAAGAGTATGACAGCCAGTGCAAGAAACCCTATGGTAAAAAGTAAAATAATCCACATTCCTTCTTTCATTAAAAATACAGAGATCGGTTCGGCTCTGTCCATTTGAAAACTCGTCTTTTCATTTGTCTTTGCACTTCCCTTTCACTATATTTGTATAGTAAAACAAAGACCCCCGAGCGGGCAGAAACAAACGTGTTGGTTGTGTATGCCTTACGGCCGTCTTTGCTGTGCAAATATAGGAAAGGAAAATGTGAATTTGGTCGAAGAATGGAAATATTTTGACGATAGAATCGGTAAAAACGGGAAATTTAACATAAATTTCTTCGAGTACAGAAAGTTTAGCAATGAACAAATTGTAACTAAAATAGAAAAAAATGGAGATTAAAGAACTGAAACCCTCATCAATTTGGCACTATTTCGATGCCATTACTCAGGTTCCCCGTCCTTCGAAAAAGGAGGAGCGCATTCGTGAGTTCCTGTTGGCTTTTGCCCGGGAACAAAATCTGGCAGCCCAGGTCGACAAGACGGGCAACGTAGTGATTACCAAAGAGGCTACCCCGGGTTGCGAAGGGGCTGCTACCGTTATCTTGCAAGCTCATATGGATATGGTGTGCGAGAAGAACGGCGATGTGAAACACGACTTCGAGAATGACCCCATCGAGACGTATGTCGATGGCGAGTGGGTGAAGGCTCGGGGCACGACGTTGGGTGCCGACAATGGTATCGGTATTGCTGCCGCTCTGGCGGTGCTGGCCGACAAGGAGTTGAAGCATGGTCGCATACAGGCGCTGTTTACCGTCGATGAAGAGACGGGATTGACGGGTGCTTTCGGTCTCGAAGCCGGTATGATCGACGGCAAATATCTGTTGAACCTCGATTCGGAAGACGAGGCCGAAATCTTTATCGGTTGCGCCGGTGGTATCGACACCACGTCGACCTTTACCTACAAGCAGGAGCCTCTACCGGCCGGTAAGTTCTACTTGCGGGTCGAGGTGAAGAACCTGCTGGGCGGCCACTCGGGTGGCGATATTCATCTGGGCCGCGGCAATGCCAACAAACTGCTGGCCCGCTTCCTGTGGCTGTGCATGCAACGTCACGAGATTCACCTGTGTGCCATCGACGGCGGTAACCTGCGCAACGCCATACCGCGCGAGGCCATGGCGGTGATTGCCGTGAATCCCGAGGATAAGGAGGCTATCCGGGCCGAGGTCAACCACTTTGCTGCCGATGTGGCTGCCGAGTTGAGTGGCGTGGACCCGAATGTGACGGTAGATGTTGCTACGGTCGATGCACCCGAGTTCATGATTGAAGATGGAGTGGCCCGTTCGCTCGTCAGTGCCCTCTATGCGGCACCTCACGGGGTGATAGCCATGAGCCACGATATTGAGGGGTTGGTAGAGACCTCGACCAACCTGGCCTCGGTGAAGATGACCGAGCCGGGTAAGATTGTGGTGGCTACGAGCCAGCGCAGTTCGGTCGAGTCGGAGAAGTACGACATCGCCTATCAGGTAGAGTGTCTTTTCCGGATGGCCGGTGCCGAGCCTACGCATGGCGACGGTTACCCCGGATGGAAACCCAACATGCACTCGCACATCAAGGATATTGCCGTGGCTGCCTATGAGGAGCTTTACCAGCAGACCCCGGCCATCAAGGCTATCCACGCCGGTCTCGAGTGCGGCCTGTTCCTGACGAAGTATCCGCAACTCGACATGATTTCGTTCGGTCCCACGTTGCGGGGCGTACACTCTCCCGACGAGATGATGCACATCCCGGCCGTAGAGAAGTTCTGGAATCACCTGGTTCTCATCCTGGAGAAGGTGGCTGCCGAGCATTGATACATTCCGCTCGGGGAGGGGATTCCCTCCCCGGCATAGTCTCGCCGTTGGCGGGGATAGATACAAAAAAAGGGAGGCGCGATTGCCTCCCTTTTTTGTATGTGATACGGAGCTTATTTCATAGCCAGATTGAGCTGTTGTGCAGCTTGTTGGTAGGCCAGTACACCGGCTTGCGAAAGCTCTACGGTCATGTTGTTGCCGTCGGCACCTACCATTTGTACGTGGTTGTCATCGACGAAGGTCATGAATTTGGTCGTTTCGCCGTTAGCCGAGAGAGACCACGAGTTGTCGTTGCTGTCGAATACGAAACCGATGGTCGAGTTGTCGGCCGTGTTGGTAATGGTGTAGCCGTCTTTATCGGTCTTTACCAGATAGATGTCACCGTTTTCGCCTTTCACTTCCTTGGTCGATTCCTGAGCGATGGGGCTGCTGCCGGTCCAGAATTCAATAGAGTTGAGCACAATGAGGTCAACAAATACGGTTGCCTCGTATACCGGGATAATATGGAAGGCGATAAATACGAGTTCGTTTACAAATTTGTTGCCTACACCGCCGTTCCAGCTAAGTACCTTGTTGGTGAGGCTGAACGATCCGATACAAGACGAGAAGCAGAGAGTCGCTGCTAAGGTAAGGGCAATAGCCACATTCAGTTTGTTCTTTTTCATCGTTTTAAATTTTTAGTTAGAAATATGTAATACGCAAAATTTAGTAAGTTGAAAAAGAGGGCGGCATGGTGGCAAAAGATGGCGCGAAACATGCTGCACGGCAATTCATTTGATGGCGATAGGGCCAATTTCAGGTTCATCGAGCAGGAGACTCACACACGGCATTTCCCGTCTCTTGTCGGGGAGAGGGAGGACTGACGAGTACAGAGACCGGTGAAAATCGACGTTCTTCTACCAGACCGATTGACTTCTATCTTTTACAAAGATAAAAAACTTTTGGAGAAAAAGGTTTTTATAAGGGGATTTTTTCTTGATATATTTTGTAATATCGCAGAACCTCATGAACATAGGCTACGGTTTGGCGTCCTCTGAAATAGCCGAATTTGCACACTTCGTCGTTGAAATACTCGGGGTTGCTCTTGAGCAGGATGAAGTCGCTCACGTTGTCGTCCCATACATAGGGGTTCTTGCCGTACTTCTCGGCCAGCGCCATGGCGTCGAGCACGTGGCCGAGCCCGGCATTGTAGGCGGCGAGGATAAACTTGAGCCGCTCGTTTTTGTTCTGGATGGCCGAGAGGCTTTTGTTGAGCGATTGTATGCTTTTGACGGCCGCCTTCAGATTCTTCTCGGGGTTGGTAATCTCCTGGGCCGATACCCCGAAGGCCTGTGCCGTGCGAGGCATCAGTTGCATCAGTCCCCGGGCTCCGGCCCACGATACGGCCAAGGTGTCGAAGTGCGACTCGTTGTAGGCCTGTGCGGCGAGTATGCGCCAGTCCCAGTCGAGTTCGCGGGCATACTTTTTAAATAGGTGGTCGTAGATGGATATTTGTCCTTTCGAGACCGACAGCACGGCCGAGTTGGGGAACGACTTGCTCAGTTCGAAATACCGGCGCGAGATGCTGCGGTAGGAGTCGGATTTCTGGTTCTCCTTCACCCACTGGTTGATGGCGTGTGCCAGGGCGGGCGAGGTCTTGCTCACGGCCCACGAGGCCCGTTGGGGGAAGCTCACCTGCAGGTGGATGTCGATGTTGTTGTAATAGGTGCGGTTCAACTGCGCCAGGTTGTTGTCGGCCAGGGTGTAGGGTATCTCGCCGGTCGAGACCATCTCGATGAGCTCTTCGGTCACCACCGTATCCTTGTCGATGTGGTGGATGTGTATGCCGCCGCCCAATTCGTTGTTGAGGTTGTTGATGCGCTCTTCGTATTTCGAGCCGGCTTCGACGTAGACATCTTTCCCGATGAGGTCGACCACGTCGTTTATCATTTCGTCCTTGGGCTTGCGGGGCTGGATGAGCACTTGGTGGGTGATGTTTTCGGCACCGCAGTAGAGCCACTCGTTTTTGGCGTCGCCGATGATGGGCATCTCGTAGGCGATGACGTCGCCCTTGCCCTGTTGCAGCATCTCGGTGAGGTGCTTGATGTTGTCGGCTACGATGACGGTGGTCTTGAGGTTGTAGTGGTCGGCAAACTGTTTGATGCGTTCGTATTCATAACCCATCTCTTCGCCTCGGTAGAGGAAGTAGGAGGTGGAGCTGTAGAGCGTGAGAACTCGCAGTTCGCCCCGCTCGCAGATGGAGTCGAAGTCGTTCGGCACCTCTTCGGCGGTGTGCTGCTTGTTCCCTCCGCAGGCCGTGAGCAGACAGAGGGCGAGGAGCACATATATCCAGCGGGATATGTTCCTCGGCATAGGCTTACCCTTTGAGCTTGTGAGAGATAAAGTTGGTCATAATCTCGATGGCGACCGTGTTGTGACCGCCCTGCGGGATGATGATGTCGGCGTAGCGTTTGGTAGGTTCGATGTGTTGCAGGTGCATGGGTTTGAGTACCCGTTGGTAGCGGTCGATTACCATCTCGACCGTGCGTCCCCGCTCGATGATGTCGCGGTTGATGACCCGGATGAGGCGGTCATCGGCATCGGCATCGACAAATACTTTCATGTCCATCATGTTGCGCAACTCTTCGTTGCAGAGAATCAGGATACCCTCGACGATGATGATGTCGCGAGGCTCGACGGTGATCGTCTCCTTTGACCGGGTGCAGGTGAGGAACGAGTAGATGGGCTGCTCGATGGGGCGGCCCGCCTTCAGCTCTTTGAGGTGCTTGACCAGCAGGTCGAAGTCGATGGCTGCCGGCTCGTCGAAGTTGATGTTCTGACGTTCGTCTTCCGGCACATCGCTGCTGTCCCAATAATAGGAGTCCTGGGGAATAACGGCTGTTTGTCCGGGAGGAAGGCTCTCAATGATTTTTCGCACGACGGTGGTTTTGCCCGACCCGGTTCCACCGGCTATTCCTATGATTAACATGACGCTTCTGGTTTTAGGGGTGTGACTTGATCGTTATTTGTACTCAAACCGGCCTTTGTCCGATTCGATGATTAGCTCGTTGTGGTCGGCTGCCTGCGTATAGCCGATGATGCGGGCATCGATGTCGAACGAGCGGCTGATGTCGATCACGCGTTGGGCATCCTCGGCGTCGACATAGACCTCCATGCGGTGACCCATGTTGAAGACCTTGTACATCTCGTGCCAGTCGGTACCCGATTGCTCCTGGATGATGCTGAACAGCGGGGGTACGGGGAAGAGGTTGTTCTTGATGACCCGCATGTTTTCCACGAAGTGCATCACTTTGGTCTGGGCTCCGCCCGAGCAGTGTACCATACCGTGCACGCGCGGACGCATCTCGTCGAGCAGTTTCTTGATGACGGGTGCGTAGGTGCGGGTGGGCGAGAGTACCAGTTTGCCGGCATCGATTCCCAGTTCGGCAATCTGGTCGGTCAGTTTCAGCTTGCCCGAGTATACCAGCTCTTCGGGCACGGCGTTGTCGTAGCTCTCGGGATATTTGGCAGCGAGGTATTTGGCAAAGACATCGTGGCGGGCCGAGGTGAGTCCGTTGCTGCCCATACCGCCGTTGTACTCTTTTTCGTACGAGGCTTTGCCGTAGGACGAGAGTCCCACGATGACGTCGCCCGGGCGTATGTGCTCGTTCGATACCACATCCTTGCGCTTCATGCGACAGGTTACGGTGCTGTCGACGATAATCGTGCGCACCAGGTCGCCCACGTCGGCCGTCTCGCCGCCCGTGCTGTAAGCGTTCACGCCCAATGCGCGCAGTTCGGCAAGCAGCTCTTCGGTGCCGTTGATGATGGCCGAGATTACTTCGCCGGGTACCAGCAGCTTGTTGCGGCCGATGGTCGACGATACCAGTATGTTGTCGGTGGCACCTACGCAGAGCAGGTCGTCGATGTTCATGATGAGGGCATCCTGTGCAATGCCCCGCCACACGCTCAGGTCGCCGGTTTCGCGCCAGTACATGTAGGCCAGCGACGACTTGGTGCCGGCACCGTCGGCGTGCATGATGTTGCAATAGTCGGGGTCGCCGCCCAGAATATCGGGGATAATCTTACAGAAGGCCTTGGGAAAGATACCTTTATCTATATTCTTGATTGCGTTGTGTACATCTTCTTTCGAAGCCGATACGCCGCGCAGGTTGTAACGTTGGTCGCTCATAGGTATGTGTAATTGATGCTCACAAAATTAGTGCAAAAATGGCATCGGTGCAAGCATCTGGTTTATAAAACGAGTGTCAGGTAGATGAATATCACGGGCGAGGCCAGAAGCTCGCTGTCGAACCGGTCGAGGATGCCACCGTGCCCGGGGAGCAGTTTGCCCGAGTCTTTGGCGCCGGCCGTGCGTTTGAGCAGCGATTCGCACAGGTCGCCCCAGGTCGAGAATACCGAGGTAAGTATGCCCATGACTACCCATTGAGCGGTGGTGAGCATGCCGGGTATGATGTAGTTGAGGCAGAAGCCGAGAATGATGCAGAAGAGCAGGCCGCCGAAAAATCCCTCCCACGACTTTTTGGGCGAGATGCGCTCGAAGAGCCGGTGGCGTCCCAGCGTGCTGCCTACCACATAGGCGCCGGTATCGTTTATCCAGATGAAGGCGAAGAGGGCCATCAGTATGTATTCGGGGTGGCCGTACAGCAGTTGATATTCGGTACTGTATCCCCATACACCGAGCAGTGCAAGGGGCAGAACGATATAGATTTGTCCCAATATGCTGTATGCCCAACCCATGACGGGCGACTTGTCGGGCGACAGGTAGAGCTGGATGATGGAGCGTGCTACCAGATAGATGAGGTAGGTGAGTATCGAGGCTTTATGAAGCGACTCGCCTAATTGGCCCGAATAGGAAAAGGCCGTGAGAAACAGGGCGCAGGCTCCTGCCATATCGATGACAAAAGTGAGTTGATCGAATGGCCTACCGAATCGGGTAAGCATGAGAAATTCGACATAGCCAAGCAGGGCGACGATACCAAAAATGCCCAGAAAGGTATAGGCTCCCGACAAGACAGCCGTAGTAATGATAACGATAAACAGTATACCGGTAAAAGTTCGGGTCAGTAGATTTTTCACGGTTCCTTATTTTTGATGTTGGGTGAATTATAAGGCATATAGCGACAGTTGCGGGCAGCGGGTACTCGGCATAGGCTGTGCTTTACGCTTTCATATAGTTTACAAATATAGGTATAATCCCATAAAGCGGCCCTTCTGGGTAGTTTTTTTTTGTGATAAAGCGATAAAAAAAGAGATACAGTCGATTGTCGGCTGTATCTCTTGTATCATGTAGATTCTCTCGCTTGTCGGGCGGTTAGGCCTTCGAGTCGGAGGTATCTTTTTCATTTCCTTTTGTTTCGCCGTTTTCAGCCTTGGGTTGGTCGGCCGTGCCTTCAGCTGTCGGTTGAGGTTTTTCGTCAGACGGTGTCGGATTGCCTTCGGCCTCCGGTTTTTTGTGTTCGGCCTCTTCCTCCTTCTTGGCTGCCTCTTCGTCTTGCAGTATCTCTTCGGTACGCGAAATCCACGGACGCTTGCCGAATATCTGCTCCACGTCTTCGGCAAAGATAACCTCGCGGGTAATCAGTACCTCGGCCAGTTTGGCATGCTTCTCGGCATTCTCGCGCAGAATCGACTTGGCGCGCTCGTACTGTTCGTTTACGATTCGGCTCACCTCTTTGTCGATGAGTTTGGCCGTCTCTTCGCTGTACGGTTTGGTGAATCCATACTCCTGACCCGTAGAGTCGTAGTAGGAGAGGTTGGGCAACTGCTCGCTCATACCGAAGTAGACCACCATGGCGTAGGCCTGCTTGGTGACCCGCTCCAAGTCGTTCGAGGCGCCGGTCGAGATGCGTCCGAGGAATACCTCTTCGGCGGCCCGGCCTCCCAGCGTGGCACACATCTCGTCGAGCATCTGCTCGCGGGTGGTGATTTGCCGCTCTTCGGGCAGATACCAGGCAGCGCCCAGCGCGCGACCGCGTGGTACGATGGTCACCTTGATAAGCGGGTTGGCATATTGCAGCAGCCAGCTGATCGAGGCATGCCCGGCTTCGTGTATGGCGATGGAGCGTTTCTCCTCTTGAGTCGTGATTTTCGACCGCTTCTCCAGACCGCCTACGATACGGTCGACGGCATCCATAAAGTCCTGACGCTGTACGCTCTTCTTGTTCTTGCGGGCGGCAATCAGGGCGGCTTCGTTGCAGACGTTGGCAATGTCGGCCCCCGAGAATCCCGGGGTCTGGCGGGCCAACAGGTCTACATCGACCGAGTCGTCGATCTTCACGTTGCGCAGGTGTACCTTGAAGATGGCCTTTCGGTCGTTCAACTCGGGCAACTCTACGTAGATTTGACGGTCGAAACGTCCGGCACGCAGCAGGGCCTTGTCCAGAATGTCGGCCCGGTTGGTGGCAGCCAGAATGATGACGCCGCTGTTCGACCCGAAACCATCCATTTCGGTAAGCAACTGGTTCAGGGTGTTCTCCCGCTCGTCGTTGGAACCCATGTTGGGGTTCTTGCCACGGGCACGACCCACGGCATCGATCTCGTCGATGAAGACGATACAGGGGGCTTTCTCCTTGGCCTGGCGGAAGAGGTCGCGCACACGCGACGCACCCACGCCTACGAACATCTCGACGAAGTCGGAACCCGACAGCGAGAAGAACGGTACGTTGGCCTCGCCGGCTACGGCTTTGGCCAGCAGGGTTTTACCGGTCCCCGGAGGGCCTACCAGCAAAGCGCCTTTGGGTATTTTGCCACCCAGGTCGGTATATCGACTGGGATTCTTCAAAAACTCTACAATCTCTTCGACCTCCTGTTTGGCCTCCGAGAGTCCGGCTACATCGTCGAAGGTTACCTTCACGGCTCCGTCCTTGTCGAAAAGCTGAGCTTTGGCCTTGCCCACATTGAACACGCCGCCGCCACCGCCGCCACCCTGGTTGGTCATTCGGCGGGCCAGATAAATCCAGAAGATAATAAAGAATACGATGGGGCCGAAGGTCCACAGGATATTGGTCAGATCGCTGCTGTTCTCGTAGTTGACATCGGCTTTGAAGCCGTAGTCTTTTTTCCACGCCTCGAGGGTAGTGGCAAAACTGTCGCCCGAGGGTATGTTGGTGTATACGATGGGCTTGCCGGTAATCTTGTCGGTTTTGAAAATAGCTTTGGCCGTGCTGTCGTTGAGTTGAGCCTCGACGTAGTCTTTCTTGGCATGAACCGTTACGTTGGTCATGCCGCCCTCCTTGGCTATCTTTTCAAATTCCGACCAGTTCACCTCCTTGCTCATCGAAGGATCGTTGGCATAGTAGAGGCCAAACAGAAGCAGTGCGATAATCGCATACATCCAGTACAGGTTGAACCGGATGCGCTTCTTCTTATTAGGCCCTAATGGAGACATGTTGTTGTTTCCCATATTTTATATATAGTATAAGATGCAAATGGTGTATCAAAAATTATTCCACGTCAGGAATCTCTGTCAATTTGGCATCGTTCCACAATTGTTCGAGTTTGTAGTAGTTGCGGTATTCGGGCAGGAAAACATGTACCAGAATGCTGCCGTAGTCGATAATTATCCATTGGCTGTTTTGGTATCCGTCGTATCCGAAAGGTTTGGTGCCGGTGTGTTGCTGCACATACTCTCTCACGCTGTCGGCAATCGCTGCCACTTGGGTAGTCGACTGTCCCTCGCAGATGACGAAGTATGAAGCTGCAGCCGATTCTATGTCCGAGAGATCTACGGTGGTGATTTTTTTCCCTTTTTTTTCTTGAATGCCTTCTATAATGGTTTGGATTAGTTGTTTTTCTTTCATTTACTTATTGTATGGCTTATATGTATATATTCTCATTTTGCAAAGATAATGCGATTTTTCCAATTACGAGAAAATAGCTTTGTTATAAAATTAAGGCTTTCGTTAAAAACTCCTTTTGCTAACTGTGGGTATAATAGGATTTTGCAGAATAACGAATGAAAAACAGAAAAGTTCGGCTGCGAGGTTTGGTTGCTTTGCCTATATTCCGATAATATAGGATACGGTTTGGAATAAAGAAATATCTGAAATCGGGGTCCGATATTTTATTTTCCGCTTGACTTTCGTCGTACTCTCGGGGTATAGGAGTCGGTTTGGCATAGTCAAACTTAAAAACTTCGTTTTTGTTTGCCTCTGCTCTCACCTTTCACTATATTTTCAGAATATAGGAGTCGGTTCGGCATAGCCAAACTTAAAAACTTCGTTTTTGTTTGCCTCTGCTCTCACCTTTCGCTATATTTTCAGAATATAGGAGTCGGTTCGGCATAGTCAAACTTAAAAACTTCGTTTTTGTTTGCCTCTGCTCTCACCTTTCAC